>JABFXT010000716.1 GCA_013361595.1 Nocardia sp.
GAGTGCTGCGGTACCGGGCGGACCCGTGATGCCGGTTCGGCAGATCCGGTCGGGTGCCGGTCGCCCGGCGGGTCACTGTACGTGCGCACTCAGGCAGTGCGTACCGGAACCTTCTTGTCCGCCAAGACCATCAGGGCGGTGACGGCACCCAGGATCAGCATGATCACGCCGACCGTGTGCAACCCGGTATCGGTGGTGGCCGACCCGAAGGTGAGAGCGATCAGGCTCGACGAGAAGATCGCGCCCAGGTAGGCGAACGTCCGGAACAGCCCGGAGGCCACCGCGACATCGGCTGCCGGGGCCTGGATGTACAGCGCGGCCTGGTTCGCGAAGCCGCTGAAACCGTTCGCGAGTCCGAACAGCAGCGACATCGCGATCAGCACGATCACCGGGGAACGGTGGGTGATGAACAGCATCAGCACCCCGGTCGCCACGAGGGCCGCCCCGGCCAGCGCCAGCGGGATACGGATCCAGCCACGGTCCGATACGATCCGGGCGACGACGATACTGACCGCCGAAAGCGGTAACAGAATCAATCCCACTTCGAACGCGGTGTAGTGCGCGGCCTGCTCCATCCACTGACTCGTCCCGTAGAGGGCGGTGTAGGTACCCAGGGAGACGACCGCCTGCCGCAGATACGTACGCAGCAGCCCACCGTTGCCGCCGAGCATCCGGATATCGACCAGCGGGCTCCGGGCCCGCAGCTCCCGGACGACGAGACCGGTGGCGAGAGCCACAGTCGGCGGCAGCAGCCACCAGTCCGGTGTGCGCAGATCCGACAGGAAGAGCAGGACACCGCCCACCGTACCGGCGAACAAGGCGATTCCGGGTACATCGACGGCGGTGAACACCGATCCCCGGCGCCGCACCGGTTCGTCCTTCGGCACACCGGTCAGGGTGAGTGCCGCGGTGAGCAGGGCCAGTGGGATATTGACGAAGAAGATCGCACGCCAGCCGAACACACCGGCCAGGACGCCCCCGAGCGGCAGACCCACGACGGTGGTGACCTGCGCCGCGATCGAGAAGTTGCCCAGAACCCGGGCCGGTACCCCGGCGCCGGTGGCATCGGCGCGGCGGCGGATCAGCGCCATGGCGGTCGGGTATGCGGCGGAGGTGCCGATCCCGATCAGCGCCCGCGAGACCACGACGAATCCGAACGCCGGTGCGGCAGCGCCGATGATTCCGGCGGCGACCAGGATGAACGCTCCGCTCAGGAATACCCGGCGGGGTCCGAAGATCGTGGCCAGTTTGCCCATGGTGGGCTGCATGACCGCGCTGCACAGATAGAGCACGGAGATCAGTACGGCGGTGGTGCCGGGGCCTTTGTGGAAATCGACCCCGATCCCGACCAGCGCGGTGGCGATGGTGGAACTGTTGATCGGATTGAGTGTCGATCCGAGCAGCAGTGGGCCCACGAAACGTGCCCGGAACGGTTCGCGCAGCTCCGGTGGCGGTTGGATCGCGGCGGCTGTCACGAGCGCGCCGCCAGATATCGCGGGATATCGTCGGTGGTGCCGGTTTCGGCGATGCCCACCACGACCACCTGGGTCACGCCGGCTCCGCGCAGGCGTTCGGCCGGACCGGTCCCGGTGAACGCGCTGCGGGCGTATTCGGTGACGACGAGTGCGGTGATCGGGTCCACGGCGGTGATGGGCATGACGAATTCCTTTAGGTGGACAGCCCGCACGACGGATCGGTATCGGGGGCGAGTGGCTGGGTGGGTTCGGGTTACCGGCCCGTTTCCCGTGTTGCCGGCGCGACGGCCGGTCAGGTCGATTCGGTCGACTTCGCGATCCGGGCGAGTAGTTCGATACTGTCGGCGAGCCGATCGATCTCGGCGGCGGTCAGTTCGGCGTCGATAGTCCGGGTGAGCCAGTCCTCTTTGGCCCGGCGGCCGGTGCGGAATTCCGCACGTGCGGCCTCGCTCAGCGCGAGCAGCGTTTTGCGGCCGTCGCCGGGATCGGGCGAGCCGGTGATCAGCCCGGCCTCCGCCAGTGCCCGCACGATCTTGGCCATGGACTGCGGGCGCATACCTTCGGCATCGGCCAGTGCGGTGGCGGTCGCGGGGCCGGCCTGTTCGAGCCGGACCAGTACCGCGGACTGGGACTTCGTGAGATCGCTGCCCTCGGCCTGCGCGCGTAGGCGCCGCAGCAGCCGGCCGAGCACGACGCGGAGGTCACCGGCTATCTCCGCCGTCCGGGTGTGCTGATCGGCCATGACCCCACCGTACAACTCATTCAGCCAGCTGTACAGTTAACTACACAGCTGGCTGTCGAATTACCCGGGCCGGTCGTCCGGGAACACCGGCACATCGTCGTCCCAGGGCTGCCGGACGACCATATCGGCGACCCGCACCGAACCGCTCTCGAACTCGCCGGTCGCGGCGTCCACGAGGCGATAGCGCTGGGTCTGCCGATGGATCGGCTGCGCGTCCAGCAGGACCACCCGCACCTCACCCGGCTCGAATCCGCACCGCTGCTGCAAGGCGGCGATCAATTGCTCGCCGTGCAGATGACCGTCCCCGAAGTTCCAGCCCAGCGCCGTGGAACAGATCCGCTCACCGTCGGTGAGGACGTAATCCGCCTCATCATGATCGGCCACGGCGCGATGCGCCAGGGTGAACAGCGCCTTGCCGTGCGTATTGAAGGCACGGAACGCGTAACCCAGGTACAGCGGGATCTGCGCGGCTTCCGGGCTTCCGTAGAACCGCTGCAACTGCGCGGCCGGCATGGCGGCGACGGCCACCAGACCCGCGCGGATCTTGGCGTCGGCAGACGGGCGGATACACCACAGCGTGGTGTCCCAGTTACCGGCGTAGTACCGCATCCCCG
>JABFXT010000163.1 GCA_013361595.1 Nocardia sp.
GTTCCCCTGTTGTCGATCAGGATCCGGGCCTCGGTGAACGGTTCCCAGTGCCGCGCTCGCACCTGCGCCCAGGTCGGGTTGCCCTGTCCCGGTCGATCGGGCGCACGCGCCTCCACCCGGCGGCGGTGTTCGTCGGTATCGGAGCAGATCACCTCCACCCAGTGCAGCCGGGCCGGCGATCCGCGTACCAGGCCGGTCCACATCGCCCTGGCCTCCCACAGGTTGTTGCAGGCATCGACGACGACGCTGCGCCCACCGCGGAGCTGGTCCTCGGCCACCCAGGACGCCGCGACGTAGCCGACGGGATTGTTCTCGAACGGCATCAAGGTCGATACGATCGCCGCCTCGAACGTATCGATGCGCAGAAATGTCGCCCCGAGCGCGTCGGCCAGCGCACGGGCCAGCGTGGTCTTTCCGCAGCCCGGCAGACCGGCGAACACCACCAGACGGATCGAACCGGTCCCCATAGGCCGATCCTAGGTGGTGTCGCCGGGTACGTGCGGGTACCGGAATCGACCCGATCAGGACATTGCCGCCGCCCCGAGCAGGCTAGGGCGTGCGTCCGCCGGGTGCGGTGGCCAGGGCGGCCACGGCCGCCACCGCCGCCGATACCCAGAGCAGCACGGACAGTCCGACGCGGTCGAGGATCACTCCGCCGAGGAAGGAACCCAGCGCGATACTGCCGGTGAAGGTGCCGACGAAGAGACCGGTGACGGCTTCGCGCCGCTCGGGCACGGCCTGGACTGCCCAGATCTGGCTGCAGACCGAAACACCCCCGTAGGACAACCCCCACAGCACCAGTACCATGGCGGCGCCGATCGGGGCGGTGCCCACCAGCGGGAGCGCCAGCAGGGCGGCGGTGATACCGGTCGCCAGGATGAGCATCGTCGACCGGACCCGGCGCGTCGCGGCGGCACCCGCGGCGAAGTTCGCGGCGATCCCGCAGAGCCCGTAGACGAGCAGCAGCAGCGAGATACCGGCACCGTGCACACCGGATAATTCCTCCACCGCGGGTCGCACGTAGGTGTAGGCGGCGAAATGCGCGGTGACCAGGAGGGTCACCGCGATCAGTCCGCGGCGCACCGCCGGAATCGCCAGCAGCGAAACGGAATTCCCGCCCGATTCGGGGTCCTGCTCCGGCGGTAGTGCGGGCAGGAGCGCGGCGAGCCCCGCGGCGAGCGCGAGAGCAGCCAGCGCGAGTGCGCCGAAGGCGCTGCGCCACCCGGCCACATCACCGAGGAAGGTACCGAGCGGAACGCCCAGAACCGATGCCACCGCGACGCCGCTGACGACTGTCGTCACCGCCGGCCCCGCGCGAGGAGCGTCGACCAGCCGGGTGGCGAGTGCCGCCGCGAGCGCCCATACCGTCGCCATGGCGAATCCGACGATCACACGCCCGAGCGCGAGCACGGCGAATCCCTGGGCGAGCGCGGTGATCAGATTTCCGGCGGCGAGTACGAGCGCGGCCGCTACCAGGACGCGGCGCCGATCCGCGCCCCCGATCAGCCGGAACACGAACGGTGCGGCCAGTGCGGCCACGACCCCGGTGACGGCCAGACTGAACCCGACTGTTCCCGCCGTGACGCCCAGCCCTTCGGACATCGGCGTCAACACGCCCACCGGAAGCATCTCCGAGGTGACAACGAGAAATGTGGACAGGGCGAGGACAGCGATCGCGGGCCGGTGGCCGCCGGATCCGGCGGTGGGGGCCCGGGATTCACGCACAGTGGACATGAATCCAGTCAAGGCCGCCCGCCGGGGCGGAACAACAGTGATCAGCTCATTGTTCGATGAGCTGAACTCATCGATCGTCGCGACGGAGGGAGCGCCGATGCCGGACCTTCCCGTCCGCGAGCTGGAATGTCTGCTGGTACTGGCCGAGGAACTGCATTTCGGCCGGACCGCGCAGCGGCTGCGGGTATCGCAGAGCCGGGTGAGCCAGCTCGTCGCCGCGCTGGAACGCAAAATCGGGACACGGCTGGTGGACCGCACCAGCCGCCGGGTGGCGCTCACCGATAGCGGCGCGGACTTCGTGGATTCGGTGCGCCCCACGTACACCCGGCTGATCGAGCTGGTCGACAGCGCTCGGCGGGAAGCCGGCGCAGCCACACCCATCCGGATCGGTTTCCAGGGCCTCGCCTACGAGACGATCACCTGGACACTTGCCCGGTTCACCGAGGAGAACCCGGGTGTGACGCTGTCGCTCCGGGAGCTACCACTCGGCGACCCGTTCGGCGCGCTGCTGGCCGGCGATATCGATGCCGCCGTCGCATTGCTCCCGGTCCGGGAGCCGGGGCTCGCGGTCGGGTTCGCCTTCCCACCCGCACCGCGGATGCTGGCCGTGAGCCACAGTCATCCGCTGGCAGGGGCAGACTGTGTCGATGCCGAGGCGCTGGCGGACGTGGACCTCGTATCGGTGGACGGCCCGGCGCCCCGGTATTGGCGGGATGTGCACTTCCCGCGCTTCACTCCGCTCGGGAAGCAGATCGCCGGTACGGTCCGTGTGGCGACCCTTCAGGAAGGGATGACGCTGGCCGCGACCGGCCGGTACGCGATGTTGACCTGCCGTCCGGTGGCCGAGCGCAACCAGCGCGCCGATCTGCGCTATGTGCGCGTCACCGGATTCGACGAGGAGTCCCGAATGGCACTCATCTGGCGTTCCGCGCAGCGCCCGGCGCAATTGACGAAGCTGGCGGCATTGCTGGGCGCGCTCCCGGATATCGCGGAATCGGCGTGACGGCCCACCGGGAAACGTGGCGAGCGCATCCCGGTGTATCGACCCGAGATCGAGTGCGCCGCCTGACGGCGGTCGCAACGGCCGCCGTCAGGC
>JABFXT010000783.1 GCA_013361595.1 Nocardia sp.
CAGTCCGGCGATCGCGGGCTGGGGTTCGCCGATGATCCACGGCGCGGTGTCGTTGTCGTAGGCGGAGTTCCATACCTCTGCTGCCTGTGTCATGGGTTCAGCCTGCAACCTGTAGCCGGGTTGAGGTCAAGACACGGGTCGGGCGGCCGCCGGACGGTGTTCTACGCTGGTCGCCGTGGAGCGTATTGCCGACTGGTGGGACGGGTTCGAGATGTGGGTGGCGGGCCTGCCGTTCATCCCTCAGTTCCTCGTGGTGCTGGTGGGTATGGTGCCGATCAGTTTCGCTATCGCCTATCTGATCGACCGGGGGCTGCACGCGGCGGGCGCCGCGCTGGGCCGCAACGAGTCCGACGGTGACCGCGATACCGGAAGCGAGGTGTGCTGATGCCGCGCTCGCGGGTGCAGATCGCGCTGCTGGCCCTGCTGGTACTGGTCGTCGTCGCCTGGCTGTTCACCCGGTGAACGGTGCGATCGCGCCCACCGGTGGTGGGTCGGTGCGCGGGTGCGGTACGGCACGGTTGCCCGGTCGCGGGCTGTCCGGTCGCCTGCTCGCGGTACTGGTCGCGTTGCCGGTGCTGCTGGCCGGCTGCGCGGGCGGTTCGAGCGATCAGGTCGGCGGCGGTGGCGCCGACGGCAGCGGCGGCACGGTGGACCTGTACGCGTACGCGATCCCCAAGGCCGGTTACGACGAGGTGATCCCGGAGTTCAACAAGACCGAGGTGGGCGAGGGCGTCGAAGTGCGCCAGTCCTATGGTGCGTCCGGGGACCAGTCGCGCAAGATCGCGCGAGGGGCGCCCGCCGATGTGGTGAGCTTCTCCCTGGAACCCGATATCACGCGCCTGGTCGATGCCGGGCTGGTGGATCCGGACTGGAACGCCGACGCCACCCGCGGTATCCCGTTCGGGTCGGTGGTGTCTTTGGTGGTGCGGACCGGGAACCCGAAGAACATCCGGACCTGGGATGATCTGATACGTCCCGATGTCGAGGTGGTCACGCCGAACCCGTTCAGTTCCGGTTCCGCGAAATGGAATCTGCTCGCCCCCTACGCGGCGGCGAGCGAGGGCGGACGCAACCCGCAGGCCGGAGTGGACTATCTGAACCGGATGCTGGCCAATGTGCGGGTGCAGCCGAAGTCCGGCCGCGAAGCCACCGAGGCGTTCCTGCAGGGCACCGGCGATGTGCTGATCAGCTACGAGAACGAGGCGATCTTCGCCGAACGGCACGGCGACCCGGTCGAGCACATCGTGCCGGATACCACCTTCAAGATCGAGAATCCGGTCGCGGTGCTCGAACACGCCCAGCATCCGGAGAAGGCGATCGCCTTCCGCGACTTC
Organism: Nocardia sp.; assembly: GCA_013361595.1. GTDB lineage: Bacteria > Actinomycetota > Actinomycetes > Mycobacteriales > Mycobacteriaceae > Nocardia. The sequence continues at coordinate 1,335 of JABFXT010000783.1, forward strand.
CTCTACACGACCGAGGCGCAGCGTGCCTGGGCCGATGCCGGGTTCCGTCCGGTGGATCCGGGTGTGGCCGCCGAGTACACCGAGGTCTTCCCCGCCCCGCCCACCCTGTACACCATCGCCGACCTGGGCGGCTGGGACACGGTGCAGGCCGATCTGTTCGCTCCCGATACCGGCGCCATCGCCGTCGCCTACGACAACGCGACCGAGTAGCCGGGTGACCCGGCCCACACGCGATACTCGATACTCGTGACCACCCGCCCTGCCACCGAACCCGCGCCGCCCGGCGCCGGCTCGGAAATCCCGACCTCCCGGCCGCTGCGGTCCTGGCTGCGGTTCACCGGCTCGGTGGGCCCGCTCGGTATCGCCACCGCCATGCTGTGGCTCAGTGTGATCGTGCTCCTGCCGCTCGCCGCGCTGACCGTCAGCGCGTTCGACGACGGCTGGTCCGGCTTCTGGAACGCGGTGACCGATCCGGCGGCCCTGGCATCGCTGCGGGTGACGGTGCTCGTCTCGCTGGTGGTGGCGCTGGTCAACGTCGTGATGGGCACCCTGATCGCCTGGGTTCTGGTGCGTGACGACTTCCCGGGCAAGGGTCTGGTGAATGCGCTGATCGATCTACCGTTCGCGCTGCCCACCATTGTCGCCAGTATCGTGCTGCTGGCCCTGTACGGGCCGCAGAGCCCGATCGATATCCACCTCAACGCCACCCGGCCGGGCCTGGTGGTGGCGTTGGCCTTCGTGACGCTGCCGTTCGTGGTGCGATCGGTGCAGCCGGTGCTCATCGAGGCCGACCGCGAGGTCGAGCAGGCGGCACTGTCGCTGGGAGCCGACAACTGGACGACCTTCCGCCGGATCGTCCTGCCGGCGTTGGCGCCGGCCGTCATCAGCGGCGGCGGCCTGGCCTTCGCCCGCGCGATCGGTGAATTCGGCTCGGTCGTGCTGATCGGCGGCAATATCCCGCGCGAGACCCAGGTAGCGTCGCAGTACATCCAGCAGCAGATCGAGATCGACCGGCCGGTGAACGCGGCGGCCGTCTCGGTGGCGCTGCTGGTGATCGCGTTCGTCGCGCTGCTGGGCTTGCGGATCTACGCCGAACGTACGGCGCGCAAGGAACGTGAGGCCCGATGAAACTGTCCGCTCCCGGCCGGATCACCCTGCGCGTGCTCGCGCTCGGCTATCTGTTCGTGCTGCTCGTACTGCCGCTGGGCATCATCCTGTACCGGGCCTTCGGACAGGGCATCGGGGCGTTCATCGATCAGATCAGCACGCCCGCCGCGATCTCGGCCTTCAATCTGTCCATGATCATCCTGGTGATCGTCGTGCCGGTGAACGTGATCCTCGGCGTGGTGATCGCGTTGGCCCTGGTGCGCGGCGAATTCCCCGGCCGCCGACTGCTACAGGGGGTCGTGGATCTGCCGTTCGCGGTGTCACCGGTGGTCGTCGGTGTCGCGCTGATCATGCTGTGGGGCGTGGACGG
>JABFXT010000257.1 GCA_013361595.1 Nocardia sp.
TCGACGACTGGTTCCTGCACGACCAGTGCGGACGCTGGGCCGGTGGCGGCCGCGGGCTCGCCCACGGCGAGATACTGGACCGCACGGGCCGGCTCTGCGCGACCACCGTGCAGGAGGGGCTGATCCGGCCGCGCAACTCCCACTGACCCGCTCGGGGAGAACCGGGCCGGTCGACTCCGCAGCATTCACAGCGGCCGAACAGCATCTCGACATCGACCCAGGCGTGACGGACAGGGGCAGCCGTTCCGCCACGGCACAGCGGAAGCTGTCATCGACGACGGCGGTGCCGTGGGGGCTGCAGTATGGTCATTGTGCGGCTGTGAGTTACTGGCCGATACCCGCCGAAGAACGCCGACCTAGGCCGATTCCGCCGAGCCGGAGGGCTCGGCGCCGCTCTGTTCCGTGCCCGCACCGGGCGTGATGCCGTTACGAAGATTGCTTCCGCCGAGCGCGCAGTCGACCGAGAACGGACCAGGCGATCATCTTGGTGGTGGCGACCACGCCATAGGTGACGCCGTCCGAGTAGGGCCCGTCGCCGCGGAGGGTGGCGTCCGCTCCGCCGTCGATGAAAATGATCTGGCCGGCCATGAAGGAGTTTTCCGCGCTGACTGCCCAAGCGATCGCATCGGCTATGGGTTGGACAGGGCCGGGAAATCCGAGCGGTTGAGGAAGGGCCTCGGCGAGTACTTTGACTCGAGCGGAATCGGTCAGCATGGTTCGACGAGCGGTGTCGGTATCGACGATTCCCGGAGCGATTACGTTGACAGGTATACCGCTACCTGCCCAATCTTCGCCTGCGGCATGCCGCCTCACCCAACGATTGAGCGCGATCTTCGTAGACCGGTAGATCACCGCGCCCCGCTTGCGTGCTATGGCCCGCTGGGCCGCGGCAACCGCGGCAGCCTCGTCGCCACCGAGTGCCGCTGCCACGAGATCCGAGTCTCCCGATGACAGCGAAGAGGCAGAAGAGACCAATACGACCCGAGGTGCGCCGGATTCGAGCAGTAGTGGTCGAAGGCCTCGCAGTACCGCGAGGGTTCCGAAGTAATTGACGCTGACCGTCGCCGGTGTCGGGGCGGCAATGCCGGCGACCAGTGCCAGCCCGTCGATGCCGCTGGAGGCGAGCTGGGTCACGCTCTCGACGAGGGCTTGCCGACCGTCCGCTGTGCCGATGTCGGCCCGGACGTCCGCATCCTCGCCGACGCCGCAACGGATCACCAGCCCTCCGGCTTCCTCCAGGGTTCGCGCGGTGTCGGCGCCGATACCGCTATCGGCGCCGGTAACTACGTAGGTGCGTTTCCTGTGGTCGCTCATGACATCCTTACATCATAGGTTGCACTAGTGTATTTATACACTAGTGCAACCTATCTTGCTGGGCTGCCGTAGGCGATGCGGGAGTTTTCCAGCCCGAGCGAACGGTCGATGTGGACGCTCGCCCTGGAGGCCGAGCCGGCCCCGGCCTACCGCGAGTCGGTTATCGACACCGAGCCACTCCGACGAGGTGGGCCCCGGCGCCGCCCGGACCAGTTCCGATGGAAGCCGGCGTCATCGTTGTGAAGCACTCCGAACTCAGGCCACGCCCATCACGAAAATTGAGCCAGATCCCATCCTCACCTGACACTCCGGCAACGAACGAGAGATGCTGCCGGCGTAGCCACCAGGCGACACGCCCCTCACCGGCACCTCGCTACGCGGGCTCACCGGCGGCATCGGCGGTCGGCGTCATCCCGGCGACCGGCGCATTCCGCGTACCCGGTGCGCCCAGGGCGAATTCGACGCCGGTCAGCTCTTCGGCGGCCGCCCACAATCGGCGACCCGATTCGGGATCCCCCGCCCCGGCGGGTACGGACAGCGACACCGGCGGCCCCACCAGCCCCCAGCGTTTCACCGGTCCGTAGAACCCGGCGCCGGTCACCTCGGGGTCGACAGCGGCCCGCAGAATGGACTGCGCGCCTGCCTCCGGCGTCTGGGTGACCAACCGCGCCAGCGTCATCACCACATCGCTGTACGCGATCCGCACCAGCAGGCTCTGATCACGCAGGATGGTCGAGCGCACACCACCGGGATGCGCTCCCACCGACAGCGCCCGGGATCCGGCCGCCGTCAGCCGGCGCTGCAGTTCGACCATGAATGTCATGGACGCCGTTTTCGACCGGGAGTAGGTCACCAACCGCCCGAAGCTGCGCTCGGACTGCAGATCCTCGAAATCGAGCGCCGCGCTGCGGCGGCCGTGACTCATGCTGCCCACCCCGACGACCCGGCCGGCCGGAGCGGCGGTGATCAGATCGGCCAGTTGCGCGGTCAGCGCGAAATGTCCGAGAAAGTTGATCCCGAAATCGCTTTCGAAACCATCGGCGGTCGGAGTCCAGGTTCCGGCCACCACACCCGCGTTGTTGACCAGCAGGTCGATGCCCGGCAGTTCGTCGTGTAAGCGTCGCGCGCAGGCGGCGACCGAACTCAGATCGCCGATATCCACCCGGGTCGTGCGGATATCGGCCCCCGGCACCGAGGACTCGATATCGGATTTCGCCGCCGCGGCGGCCATCTCGTTACGGCAGGCGAGCACGACCGTCGCACCACGGCGAGCCAGGCCGCGGGCGACCTCCAACCCGATCCCGGTGTTCGATCCGGTCACCACGGCGGTGCGACCCGACTGATCGGGTGCGGCTGCCACTGTCCACGGTTCGTTCGAAGAGCTCACGGCATCTATCCAGTTCCAGCACAGTCCACGCCACCCCGCGCTCTGGGTCCTCACCTACCGGAGGCAGCCGGTCAAGCCGAAGTAT
>JABFXT010000731.1 GCA_013361595.1 Nocardia sp.
CCACTGGAGATCCTTTCGATGGACTGGGCGGGATACGCCGAGAGGTCTCGGCGTATCGGCGGGGGAGCTGTTCGGCTGCCGGGAACCGGAGATTTCGGTGGCCGGAGCAGGCGGTTTTCGAGGAACGGCCGGCGTGCGAAGGGGCAGTGGTCCGCACACCCGGCGGTATTCGCGAGCGTTACCGGATGGGCCGCTCCCGCGTCCCGTGGGTGGGATCGTCGAGTACCCAGCGCCCGGCCAGCTCCGGGAAGCGTTCGGATACTTCGGCGAGCAGGTCCGGCACCGTCAGCAGCACCCGGTCCGGCCGGGCGGCGAGCAGGTCTGCCGGAGTGATGATCGGTACGTCGGTACCCGGCATCCGCCGGCCCTGTTTGCCCGGTGCGGCGTCGGCGACACCCGCCAGCAGTTCGCGGCGTATCCCGGCCCGGCAGAACAGGGCCACCGCCCGCGAAGCCGCCCCATAGGCGTACACCCGCTCGCCGCGCGCGGCCGCAGACTCCAGGATCGCCCGCAGACTCTCGGTGTGATCGTCGGCCGCGCGCTGCAACCCGTTCAGCGCGTCCGGATCGTCGGTCTCGGATTCCCGGTCCAGGACCCGCCGCACCGAATCGTCGGGTGCGGTCCCGCCGGGTACCGCGGCGAGCAGTACCGTGCCCCCGTACAGCTCGAAATCCCAGACGGTGACCACCGACATCCCGGCGGTCGCGAGCATGTCACGCAGCACCCGCAGCGAGTAGTACGCGAAATGTCCGTGCCGCAACGCGTTCCACTGGCTCTGCGTCACGATCGTGTGCAGTGGCTGGTACTGCAACAGCAGCACCCCGCCCGGCGCCACGGCCGCGGCCCGCCCGGCGACTGCCGCCGCCTGATCGCGTTCGTGCATGAGACCGAACGAATCCAGCACTACATCGGCGGGCCCTCCGGTGACCGTGAAACCACGGTCGGCCAGCAGTTCCAGCCAGCTGCCGCCGTGCGGGCTGGCGAATTCGCGCACGGTGCGGCCGCGCAGCAGTCCGGCGCCGGACACTCGGCGCACCGCGTCGGCGGCCTGTTCGCGCAGCGCGCGCGGCTCCACCCCGCGCGGTTCGGCGGTGACCGTATCGTCGTGGGCGAGTTGCGCCAGCCCGCAGGAGCGGCACATCACCATGGCCAGCGGATGCGCGGCCTCGCCGGGGTGCGGATCGGTATCGGCCGGCGGGAAATGATCCGCGGCCGGCATCGCACCGAGATCCAGCACCGCCACCAGCCGTTCGGCACGGCACATTCGGCAGCCCGCGGGATCGGCCGAGGGCACGTCGAGTACGGCCGCCCGCCCACCGTGCGCTGCCCCGGGACCGCTCATGGCACCATCACCCGGTGCGAATCGAACAGGCGGAACTCGCCGATGTGCTGATCCTGGTGCCCGAACCGTTCCGCGACGACCGCGGCCTGTTCACCCGCACCTTCGACGCCGAGATCTTCGACGCCCACCTCGGTCCGGGCACCGCCGCCGCGTTCGTCCAGGATTCGCAGTCGCGCTCGGCGCGCGGAGTGGTCCGGGGAATGCACGGGCGCGGCGGCCGCGGCGAGGCCAAACTGGTGCGCTGCGCGCACGGCGCGGTGCACGACGTCCTCGTCGATATCCGGCCCGGTTCGCCCACTTTCGGGCGCAGCCAGGCCTTCCTGCTCGACGACGCCGAGTTCCGTCACCTCTACGTGCCGGCCGGTTTCCTGCACGGTTTCCAGGCGCTCACCCACACCGCCGACGTCTGCTACCGCATCGACCGGCCGCACGATCCGGCCGAGGACCTCGCCGTGGCCTACGACGATCCCGATCTGGACCTGGACTGGCCGCGGGAGGTCACGCTGGTCTCCGCGCGCGATCGAGCCGCGGGTAGCTGGCGGGCACTGCTGGAAACCCATCTCACCCACCCGTCCTGACCCGCCGCAGCGTCGCGTCGACCGCACCCGAATCGCCGAGCTCCCGCAGTCGTGCCAGGCGGACGAAGCGTCCCGCGAAATCCGCCGCTGTCAGTCCGGCGGCGGTGTACTCGGTGTACAGCTCCGCGGCACCCGCGGCGATGGACCAGCGCGCCTCGAAGCCCAGATCGCGGCGCGCCGCCCCGAAATCGACCCGGTAGGACCGCGGATCGGCACCGGATTCCCCGGTGATCAGAACTTCGGACCCGGGTACCGCCTCCGCCACCGCGCCCGCGATCTCGGCGACGGTGCGGTTGTTGGCCTCGGTACCGATGTTGTAGGCGCGTGAGTGGATCGCCTCGACCGGAGCCTCCAGGCACACCGCGAACGCTTCGGCGATATCGGCGGCGTGTACCAGTGGCCGCCACGGTGTGCCGTCCGACAGCACTTTCACCACTCCGTCGAGTACGGCGTGGCCGACCAGATTGTTGAGCACGATATCGGCGCGCAGTCGCGGCGAGAATCCGAAAGCTGTCGCGTTGCGCAGGAACACCGGGGCGAAATCGCTGTCCGCCATCGCCGCGAGATCGTCTTCCACCCGCACCTTGCTCTCGGCGTACGGGGTGAGGGGACGCAGCGGCGCGTCCTCGTCGACCAGGCCGTCCCCGGCCGCGCCGTACACCGAGCAGGTGGACGCGTACAGGAACCGTCGTGTCCCGGCCTCCTTGGCCAGCCGGGCCAGCCGCACCGACGCGTGATGGTTGATGTCGTGGGTGATCTCGGGTACCAGGGCACCCAGCGGATCGTTGGACAGCGCCGCGAGATGTACGACGGCGTCGAAACCGGTGAGCTGCCCGATCGTCACGTCCCGCAGGTCCACCGCAAGCCTGGGCGGGTCCTTCGGGGCGGC
>JABFXT010000745.1 GCA_013361595.1 Nocardia sp.
ATGCCCGCCCGGCCGAGATGTGATCGAGCGTGGCAGTGAGCCGGGCCAGATTGAACGGTTCGTAGTAGGTCGGATTCGCGGTGACCACGATGCCGATCCGGTCGGTTGCCGTAGCGATATAGCTCGCCGCCGTGAACGGTTCGATCCGGGCCAGCACCGAGGTGTTGGTCAACTGGTACTCCGGCCCGGTGGCGAGCCGGTCACCGAAGAAGAAGAAATCGAACTTCGCGGATTCGGCGAGCTGCGCCAGCTCGACCAGATAGCCGGCGTCGAATCCGCGGTCGTGAACGGCCTCGGGTAACCGCCAGCCCGCGGGGTGGGTACCGTTCGACCAGTACATATAGCCGAGGTGCAGGTGCCGGCCTGCGCCGGAATCATCGGACATATCCGCCTCTGCGTGGGTCGTGGGATGGATGGTGCTCAGCGGCCCGCCGCGGTACCGGTGACCTGTCCCGGCGCGCCGCTGAGGTCGCCGGTGAACAGGGCGGTCAGTTCCGCGAATTCGGCCGGAGTGGGACGCCAGCGGGCGGCCGCCAGGTTGTCGTCGAGTTGATCGGGTTCGGTCACCCCGGCGATCACACTGGACACCGGCTCATGGGCGAGCAGCCAGCCGAAAGCCGGTGCGGTCGGGGTGATGTCACGTTCGCGGGCGAACTCGGCGTACCGCTCCAGCGCGTCCCACGGTGCGGCGTCGAGCAGATGCTTCTTGAGGTTGGTGATCTTGCGGCCGGCCGGGACCGAATCCCGCCGGTACTTCCCGGTGAGCAGCCCGTTCTGCAGCGGGAAGTACGGGAAGAAACCCAGCCCGTAGGCGTCCAGCGCCGGAATCAGTTCCTTCGCCGGCTCCCGCCAGAGCAGGTTGTACTCGTTGGTCGCGGAAATGAACCGGGTGTGGCCGTTGATCCGGGCCACGTATTCGGCATCGGCCACCTGCCAGGCGGCGAAGTTCGAATTGCCGATGTAGCGGATCTTTCCCTCGTGCACCAGATCGTCGAGGACCGAGAGGGTTTCCTCGATCGGGGTGACCGGATCGGGGGTGTGGATCTGGTACAGGTCGATCCAGTCGGTCCGCAGCCTGCGCAGTGAAGCCTCCACCGCGAGCCGGATATAACGCCGTGATCCGCGCACTCCCCAGTCGGGACCGTTCAGTCCGGCCAGGCCGATACCGAATTTCGTGCCGATGACCACCCGGTCGCGCCGGTCGCCCAGCGCCGCCCCCAGCATGCTCTCGCTCTGACCCGGCCGGTCGCCGTAGACGTCGGCGACGTCGAAATAGGTGATCCCCAGGTCGAGCGCCCGGCCGACGATCCGGTCGACGGCATCCTGGGTGTGGGCGATCATTCCGCTGCGGCCGAACGTACTGGCACCGATTCCGACTTCGGACACCACCAGTCCCGAGCGGCCGACGGTACGGAAGCCCTCCGGCAGCGCGCTGCGTACCGGCGGACCGGTCACGCTCGCGCCGGGCAGAGAGGTACTGGTCACCGCTGTGGTCATGGTCTTCTTTCCCACGATCCGGAGCACGGCCGACGGGCCCGAGTACTTGCCGGAGCTGACTTTTCGAACACCGTCACGCTAGAGATCGCAGGCAACTTCGAGCAACACATCTCATTCCACAAAGCGGAATAGTTGACGGCGATGAATATTCGTGCTCACCCAGGTAGTGGCGTTGAGCATCGGAATTCTCCGGTATTCGTCCGAGCTCAGCAGCGGCTAGTATTCCGATAATCGGAATACAGGCCTCTCTCGATCCGGAGCGGCCGACCGGAAAGGACACCACGTGGCGGTCAATCGGTCCGGGCTGCAGACAGTCTCGCGCGCCCTGGCGGTACTGCGGTGTTTCCAGGGTGATGCCGAACTGGGTGTCACCGAGATCGCGCGCGCCCAGAATCTGCCCATGAGCACCACGCATCGGCTGTTACAGGCGCTGCTCGAATCGGAGTTCGTCGAACAGGACGAACAGACGGGCCGATACCGGCTCGGTGTCGCGCTGGCCGAATACGGTCAGCTCTCCTACCGGCGCCATCTGGTCTACCTCGCCGAACCCCATATCGAGCAGCTCGCCGCCGAGACCGGCACCGCCGTCTCGCTCGCGACCAGGCACGGCACCGACGCGGTCAATCTCGTGTTCACCCGGTGGCGAGAGGCCCACGGGCACAACCTCTCCGAGGTGCGTTTCCCCCTGCACGCGAGCGCGATCGGCAAGGCGTTGCTGGCCTGGTCGCCGGTGACACGGGCAGAGCTCGAGGCACTCCCCTACCATCAGGGCACCGACCGCACTCCGGCCGACGCCGCTTCGCTGGACACCGAACTCGAGACGGCCCGCGGCGCCGGATACACGATCAACGACGAACAGACCGAACGGGGCTACCGCATCATCGGAGTTCCGGTCCTGGACCCGGGCGGGAACGCCCGGTTCGCCCTCGGCATCAGGGGCACCACCCAGCTGATGATCCCCGAACGGATTCCCTTCCTCGCCGCTCTCGCCCGTGTCACCGCCACCGCCATCGCCACCACGCTCTTCCGCGACACCGGCGTGGTGACCTGACCCGGGTCTCGCCGCGGGACCGGCTGTCCGGCTCCGGATTCGGCGAACGACCGGTGCGGGATGCGCCGCGGGCCGTTTACGCGCACTGCGGCGTCCGGGCACCGACGGCGTCACGCGTGCGCAGTCCGGCCGCCGTCGACCGACAGTCGCGCACCGGTGAGCGCGTCGGGCTGCTGGGCGGCACACTCGGCGCCGGACCCGCGAGGCCGGGCCGGCTACTCGAAACGAGCCTCTCGGGTAGCGGATCAGGAAGTGGCGGT
>JABFXT010000881.1 GCA_013361595.1 Nocardia sp.
CCTGGCGCCCCGGCCCGGCCCTCGCCGAACTCGCCGCCGGCGCCGCGGACCCGCTGCTCGAGGCCGCCGGCTCGATTCTGCCCCGGCTGCGTGAGATCACCGGCGAAAGCGTGCAGCTGTACTGCCGCGAGGGCAACGAACGGGTGTGTATCGCCGCACTCGAACCGCCCGCCGGCCTGCGCGATACCGTCCCGATCGGCTCCCGCCTGCCGTTGACCGCCGGATCTGCCGCCAAGGTACTGCTCGCCTGGTCCGATCCCGAACTCCAGCGCACGGTCCTGGGGGACGCGATGTTCACCGACCGCACGCTGGCCGAGGTCCGCAAACGCGGCTGGGCGCAGAGCGCCGGTGAACGCGCGGCCGGGGTGGCCAGCGTATCGGCACCGGTGCGCGATCAGCAGGGCGCGGTGGTCGCCGCGGTCTCCGTTTCCGGCCCCATCGACCGGATGGGCCGCCGCCCCGGGGCTCGTTGGGCGGCGGATCTGGTCGCGGCCGCCGATGCCCTGCACCGCCGACTCTGAGCGGCGGGCAGATGCCGTCACTTATGGTGACCTGATGGGAGTGAACCAACGGTCGCAGATCGTGATGACCGATACCGAGATCACCGATTTCCTCACCCGCAGCCGCGTCGCCACCCTGGCATCGCTCGGCGCGGACGGAAAACCACACCTCACCGCCATGTGGTACGCGCTGATCACCGATCCGGAGCAGCCCGACGCGATCCCCGAACTGTGGTTCGAGACCAAGGGAAAATCCCAGAAAGCGGTCAACCTGCGCCGCGATCCCACGGTCACCTGCATGGTCGAAGCCGGAAAAACCTACGACACGCTGCGCGGAGTCGCCCTGGAGGGCCGCGCCGAGGTCATCGACGACCCCGAGAAACTGTTCGCCGTCGGCGTCAGCGTGTGGGAACGCTATACCGGTCCCTACACCGAGGACATGCGCGAATACGTCGAGGGCATGCTGAACAAACGAGTCGCCGTACGCATCGTCCCCGACCGGATCCGCAGCTGGGATCACCGCAAACTGGGCCTACCGGCCATGCCCCTCGGCGGCTCCACCGCCGGCGCCCTGGACGACTGATCACCCCCGGGTGCTGTCCCATCGGCGGCACCCGGAACCTGTCCCCGGCTACATACCGGAACCGGTAGGAACATCGTGGAACAGCAAAGGCCCATGCTCCATGAGCATGGGCCTCGCATGAGTAGCCCCGACGGGATTTGAACCCGCGCTACCGCCTTGAGAGGGCGGCGTCCTAGGCCGCTAGACGACGGGGCCAGGACTTGTGATCAACTCCTGGCTGGAGTGGATCGCGGATCTCTCGATCCGAAGCTCGATCAGCGTAACCGACCGGGCGGCGGCGACCAAATCGCCTGGAAAACTCGTTCCGCACCGCATCTGGACGATGAAGCTGAGAGCGATCTCCGCTGGGGTACCAGGACTCGAACCTAGAATGGCTGAACCAGAATCAGCTGTGTTGCCAATTACACCATACCCCAATGACCTGGGCTTTCGGTCGCACCGCTGGCTGCGGTGGCGCCGTCGTTCCGGCCGAGAAAGAGAGTACCAAACAGCTCGGGGGAAACTACAAATCGCCTGGTCACGCGGCCACATCAGGTAGGTAACGGTCGCATCCCGCGGCGCCACGGTGCACGTGGCGGCGGGAGCCGGGACCGCCTCCGGAGCTCACCGAAGACGGTCCCGGGTCCCGGAACTCACTCGGCCGGAGCCACCCATTCGCGCCCCGCCCGCAATCGCGCCATGGTGAGCTCGCGGCCCAGCAGTTCCATCGATTCGTAGAGCGGTGGGCTGATATGGGATCCGGTGACCGAAACCCGTACCGGAGCGAATGCCTTACGCGGTTTCAATTCCATTCCGTCGATGAGCGCGGCTTTCAACGCGTTCTCGATCTCGGACGCGGTCCAGGCGGTCAGCGGTTCGAGCGCGGAAATTGCGGCGTCCAATACCGGGACGGCGTCCGGTCCCAAATTCTTCTTACCCGCAGCGGGGTCGATCGCGAACTCGTCCACCGGTATGAAGAGGAATCGCAGCAGACCCCATGCGTCGTCCAGTACGACAATTCGCGTCTGCACCAGATCCGCGGCCGCCGCGAAAATCTTCTCGTCCGTTCCGGCGCCTATATAACCGTGCTGTTCGAAAAATGTGCGCAACCGTCCGGCAAAATCGGCGGGCTCCAGCAAACGGATGTGTTCGGCATTGATCGCATCGGCCTTCTTCTGGTCGAAGCGGGCCGGGTTCGAAGTCACTTTCGATATGTCGAACGCCGCGACCATCTCGTCCATCGAGAACACATCGCGGTCGTCGGCGATGCTCCAGCCGAGCAGTGCGAGGTAATTGAGGAGCCCCTCGGGAATGAACCCGCGCTCACGATGCAGGAAGAGGTCGGCCTCCGGGTCGCGTTTGGACAGCTTCTTGTTGCCCTGACCCATCACGAACGGCAGATGACCGAATTCGGGGGTGAAATCGGTGACCCCGATACGCCGCAGTGCGCCGTAGAGCGCGATCTGCCGCGGCGTCGACGAGAGCAGGTCTTCACCGCGCAGGACGTGGGTTATCCGCATCGTCGCGTCGTCGACCGGGTTGACCAGCGTATACAGTGGATCGCCGGTGCCGCGGGTGAGTGCGTAGTCCGGTACGGAGCCGGCTTTGAACGTGGTCTCGCCACGAACCAGATCGTGCCAGGTGATATCGGTGTCGGGCATTCGCAGCCGGACCACCGGCCCCCGGCCGGCGGCCTTGTATTCGGCGATCTGCTCGGCGGTGAGCTCGCGGTCGAAATTGTCGTAGCCGAGTTTCGGATCGCGTCCGGCCGCCTTGTGGCGCGCCTCGACTTCCTCTGGCGTGGAAAAGGATTCGTAGGCCTCACCGGCGTCGAGGAGTTTTTGCACCACATCACGGTGGATTTCGCGGCGCTGCGACTGCCGGTAGGGCGCATAGGGCCCACCGATTTCCGGACCCTCGTCCCAATCGAGTCCGAGCCAGCGCAGAGCATCCAACAGCGCCTGATAGGACTCTTCGGAATCCCTTGCGGCGTCGGTGTCCTCGATTCGGAAGACGAACGTGCCGCCGTGGTGGCGGGCGTAGGCCCAGTTGAACAGCGCAGTGCGGATGAGCCCGACATGCGGTGTCCCGGTGGGTGACGGGCAGAAACGGACCCGTACGTTTGTCATGGCTCTCTTTCGTTCAGCGTTTTGCGGCAACAGGATTGGTCAGCGTACCGATTCCGGAGACGGTCACCGACACAGTTTGACCGTCTTTCATCGGACCTACGCCCTCGGGAGTTCCGGTGAGGATCACATCACCGGGGAGCAGAGTCATCACGCGAGTGATCCATTCGATGATTTCCGGGATATCGTGCAGCAGTAGCGATGTGGTACTGCGCTGGCGTACTTCGCCGTCGAGTTCGGTGGTGATCTCGAGATCCGCGGGGTCGAGTTCGGTTTCGATCCACGGGCCCAGCGGGCAGAAGGTGTCGTAGCCCTTGGCCCGGGTCCATTGACCGTCCTGGGCCTGCTGATCGCGAGCGGTCACATCGTTGGCGACGGTATAGCCCAGGATGACGTCCTTGGCGCGGGCGGCGGGCACGTCCTTACAGGGCCGCCCGATGACCACCGCGAGCTCACCCTCGTAGTCGACGCGGGAGGAGCTGGGCGGCAGGGCGATCGGAATACCGGGGCCGATGATGGAGGTGTTCGGTTTGATGAAGATCACCGGTTCGGCCGGGGCCTCCCCACCCATCTCCGCGGCGTGGGACGCGTAGTTCTTCCCGATGCAGATCACCTTGCTGGCGAGGATCGGGGCGAGGAGGCGGATATCGGGCAGCGACCAGCTGCGGCCGGTGAACGTCGGGGTGCCGAACGGATGTTCGGCGATTTCCTTTGCGGTCTCGCCTTCGATGGCGACGAACGCGACCCCGTCGGGGCTGGCAACTCGACCTAGACGCATGACCGAAGTCTATCCAGCCCGGTCCACCAGCCCGAATGCGCCCGACCGGTCGGTCCGGCCGGCGGGCGAAACCGCGGCACTACTTGCGGACCACCCGGCCGGGAGGTGTACCGTGACCGACGTAAGTTCATAGATTGAGAATCTCATCTCAAATATTGAGATACATTCGTTCCGAGATGGGGAACCATGGCGCACACTTCATCGGCGGCCGTCCCGATCGCCGCACCCGGTAGGCAGATATCCCCCGCCCACCGCTGGCTCATGCTCGCCTTCGGGGTCTTCGCCCAGAGCACCAGCGCGATCTTCGTCCACGGCGTCCCGTTCCTGCTCCCCGCGCTCACCGCCGGTGGTATGCCGCTGCCCACCGCCGGCCTGCTCGTCGCCATGCCCACCGTCGGCCTGTGCTGCACCCTGATCGCCTGGGGTTATCTGGTCGACCGGGTCGGCGAGCGTATCGCCCTGGTCGCCGGACCGGTGATCATGTGCGCGGCCGGTGCCGCGGCCGCTTTCACGACCAGCTACCCGGCACTCGGAGTTCTGCTGTTCCTGGGCGGTATCGGCGCCGCCAGTACCAACGGCGCCAGCGGCCGGGTGATCGTCGGCTGGTTCCCACCCGACCGCCGCGGCCTGGCCATGGGAATCCGCCAGACCGGCCAGCCGCTGGGGGTCGGCATCGCGGCCATGTCGATTCCGCTGGTCGCGGACCGATTCGGGGTGGCACCCGCCTTGAGCGTGCCCGCGATCCTGGCCGGACTGGCCGCCGTGTGCTGCCTGCTCGGGATCATCGATCCGCCCCGGCCCGCGCGAGCGGCGTCCACCGGCGCCAATCCCTACCGGGGCAGCAGCACCCTGTGGCGGATCCACGGTGTCTCGATCCTGCTGGTCGTCCCCCAGGCCACCGTCTGGACCTTCGCCCTGCTGTGGTTGCACCGCGATCTGGGCTGGTCGCTGGCCGTGGCCGGCGCCCTGGTCACCGGCACCCAGATCCTGGGGGCGCTGGGCCGGATCGGCGCGGGCGCCTGGTCCGACCGGGTCGGCAGCCGGATGGGACCGTTGCGCCAGGTCGCGGTCGCCGCGGTCGCCACCATGGCCCTGCTGGCCCTCACTTCATGGACACACTGGTGGTGGGCCGCGGTACCGCTGCTGGTGATCGCCTCGGTGGTCACGGTCTCCGACAACGGCCTGGCGTTCACTGCGATCGCCGAACGCGCCGGGCCGTTCTGGAGCGGCCGGGGTCTGGGTATCCAGAACACCGGGCAGAATCTCACCGTCGCCGCGGTGCCGCCGGTATTCGGAGCACTGATCACCGCGACCGGTTTCCCCGCTGTCTATCTGGCGGCGGCCGCCTTGGCCGCGGTAGCGATCCCGCTGGTGCCGGTGAGGTCGGAAGAGCCCCCGGAGTAGTCGATCGCACTGACCGGTCGATCCGGGGGCTGCCCCGGGCCCCTGGATCGATCGGTCAGATCTCGATCAGGACCGCGGGATCGAACTCCACCCGAATCGTCTTGTCCGCCTCGATCTCAGCGCTGAACACTTGTCCCTCGGTGACCGTGGGCTCCCATCGATAGGTGGCACCGTCCAGTACTCCGCGATGGATCCGGACCTTCGGCTGATGCTCGACGATCCAGTACTGCGGTATGCCCAGTTCCGCGTATTCGCGCACCTTACGCACACGGTCGGTGCGCTCGCTGCCGCTACCCGGGGAAACCACCTCCACCACCAGCAGCAGGTCGATCCCCGGGATCAGCTTCGGCGACTCGTCGGCGATCACGGAACGCGCGACGTCGTAAGGAACCAATGCGATATCGGGTTTCCGCACGCCGGCCGGTGTGCTGACCTCCCATTCTCCGCCATCACACACGATCACCGCGGCATCGCCGAGCATTCCCTCGATCCTGCGGGCCAGCGTTCGCGCAATCCAGTTGTGCCGAGCCCCCGCTGCCACCTCGACCAACCACCCGTCTTCGAGCTCGAATCCTTTGCCGTCCTCCGGCCGGTCGTACAGATCCAGCACCGTGTACGGGCCGAAGCCGGCATCACTGGTGGCGTGCCACGCGGTCATGCTGCCTCCAAGTGCTCGGGCCGCCCATCAGGGACGCCCAGGTACCCCGATGGTATCGGACACGCGACCCGATTCCGCGGACGGAACCGGGTCGATCACCGAGGTCAGAGGGCGGCGGCGATCCGATCCCCCACCTCGGTGGTCGAGGCGGTGCCGGTGCGGCCGGAGAGATCCTTGGCGACCGCGTCCTGGATACGGGCCGCGGCCGCGGATTCGCCCTTGTGCTCGAGCAGCAGCGAGACCGAGAGGATGGCGGCGGTCGGATCGGCCTTCGACCGACCGGCGATATCCGGGGCACTGCCGTGGACCGGCTCGAACATGCTGGGGTTGGTCCCGGTGGCGTCGATATTACCGCTGGCCGCCAGGCCGATTCCGCCACTGACGGCGGCGGCGAGGTCGGTGATGATATCGCCGAAGAGATTGTCGGTGACGATCACGTCGAACCGGCCCGGATCGTTGACCATATGGATCGTGGCGGCGTCGATGTGCTGGTAGGCCACCTCGACATCGCCGAATTCCGCGCCGACCTCGTCGACCGTGCGCTGCCACAGCGAACCGGCGAAGGCGAGCACGTTCGTCTTGTGCACCAGGGTGAGGTGCTTGCGCCGGGCCTGCGCCTTCGCGAAGGCGTACCGGACCACCCGTTCCACCCCGAACCGGGTGTTGGTGCTGACCTCGGTGGCGACCTCGTGCGGGGTGTCCACCCGGATCGCGCCACCGGTGCCGGTGTACGGCCCCTCGGTCCCTTCCCGGACCACCACGAAATCGATATCCGGGCTACCCGCCAGCGGGCTGCCGACTCCCGGGTACAGCTTCGAGGGGCGCAGGTTCACATGGTGGTCGAGCGCGAACCGGGTGCGCAGCAGCAGGCCACGCTCCAGGACACCACTGGGCACCGACGGGTCGCCGATGGCCCCGAGCAGGATGGCGTCGTGCTGCTTCAGTTCGGGCAGCACCGATTCGGGCAGCACCTCGCCGGTGGCGTGGTAACGCTTGGCGCCCAGGTCGTATTCGGTGCGCTCGACTCCGGGCAGCACCACATCGAGCACCTTGAGCGCCTCGGCGACGACTTCCGGACCGATACCGTCACCGGGAATCACGGCGAGTTTCATGACAACCACGCTTTCTACGAACGACGAGGCCGCGAACGGAGCGGGACGCGGCGGCGGGGCCGGGTACGCCTCGTCGCGGTCGTGTCCGGTCGCGGCGACGGTTTCCGGGTACCGGCCGCCCCGGGCGCGCGGCCCGGGGCGGATCGGTACCCGTCGGTGCGCGCTACCCACCGGCCCGGACGGTAGCGCGCACGGGGTTACATCAGAAGAGGTCGACCAGGGCGACCTTGGCGGCGCCGACCGCGGCGGCGATCTCCGACCGCACCGCCTCGGGCACCTCCTTGTTGACCCGGAACACCACGGTGGCGCCTACTTTGTTGGCGTCCTGGGTGAGCTGGGCGGCGAGGATATCTATCTCGGCGGCGCCCAGGGCGGTACCGACCTTGCCCAGCGCGCCCGGCTTGTCCTCGTAGTTGAGAACCGCCAGGTTGATGCCCTCGGCCCGCAGATCGTAGTTGCGGCCGTTGATGTTGACGATCTTCTCGACCTGCTGCGGCTCGGTCAGCGCACCGGCGACATTGATGGTGCGGCCGTCGCCGAACACCGCGCGCAGATCCACCAGGCTGCGGTGGCTGGGGCTCTCGGTCGCGGTGGTCACCTCGGCGGTGATCCCGCGGGCCTCGGCCAGCGCCGGGGCGTTGACGAAGGTGACCTGGTCGTCGACATGAGCGGAGAACACGCCGCGCAGCGCCGCGAGCTGCAGCACCTCGACCGGGGAGGCGGCCAGTTCACCGCGCACCTGCACCTCGAGGCTGACCGGCAGTTCGTCGGCGAGCGCACCGAGCAGGGCACCCTGCTTGCGCACCAGATCCAGCCACGGTGCGACATCGTCGCCGACGGTGCCGCCGGTGACGTTGACCGCGCCCGGCACGAACTCACCGGCGAGGGCCAGCAGGACGGACTTGGCCACATCCGTGCCCGCCCGGTCCTGGGCCTCGCTGGTGGAGGCACCCAGATGCGGGGTCACCACGACCTGCGGCAGGTCGAACAGCGGGCTGTCGGTGCACGGCTCGGTCTCGTAGACGTCGATACCGGCGGCCCGCACATGACCCGAGGTGATCGCCGCGGCGAGCGCGGCCTCGTCCACCAGGCCACCGCGCGCGGCGTTGACGATGATGACGCCCTTCTTGGTCTTGGCGAGCGCGTCCTTGCCGAGCAGGCCCTTGGTCTCCGGGGTCTTCGGCAGGTGGATGGAGATGAGGTCGGCCCGTTCGAGCACCTCGTCGAGGCTCAGCAGTTCGATACCGAGCTGCGCGGCGCGCGCCGGGGAGACATAGGGGTCGTAGGCGACGATCTTGGTCTCGAAGGCGGCGAGGCGGGCCGCGAACAGCTGCCCGATCCGGCCGAGGCCGATCACGCCGACGGTTTTTCCGAAGATCTCCACACCGTTGAAGCTGCTGCGCTTCCAGGTGTGCTCACGCAGCGTGGCGTCGGCGGCCGGGACCTGGCGGGCGGCGCTCAGCAGCAGGGTGACGGCGTGCTCGGCGGCGGTGTGGATATTGGACGTCGGGGCATTGACGACCATCACGCCGCGTTCGGTGGCGGCGGGGACATCGACATTGTCCAGGCCGACTCCGGCCCGGGCGACGATCTGCAGGTTCTTGCCGGCTTCGAGGACTTCGGCATCGACGGTGGTCGCCGAGCGGACGAGCAGCGCATCGGCCTCCGGCACCGCGGCGAGCAGTGCGGGCCGATCCGGGCCGTCGACCCAACGGACCTCGACACCGTCACCGAGCGCGTCGACGGTCGACTGGGCGAGCTTGTCGGCGATCAGAACTACAGGACGGCCTGCTTGGCTCACAGTGGGATACTCCTGGATGTGGGGACGGCCAGTTGACGGGCCCAAGCTTAGTTCGGACCGATCCGGCCATGTCCCGCCCCCTGCTGTCGGTCACCGGCGACCTGCGGGGACCGCGGTCACCGGGTGTGCGGAATCACGCGCGGATCCCTGCCGGCACCTGGGCCGAGCGGCGTCGGGGCCGGGCCGCGGCGCGCACGAGCCCGGGCAGAGCACGTACCGGCACAGCGGTACCCGCCCCCGCGGGCACCGACCCGAAAACGACGCGCGGCCCCGCACCTTCGTCAGGTGCGGGGCCGCGCTACATCGTCACATCACTCAGATGGAGCGAACATCCTGAGCCTGCGGACCCTTCTGGCCCTGCCCGATCTCGAACTCCACCCGCTGGCCCTCTTCGAGGGTCCGGAAACCGCTACCGGAGACCGCGGAGTAATGCACGAAGACGTCAGGTCCGCCCCCGTCTTGCGCGATGAAGCCGAAGCCCTTCTCGCTGTTGAACCACTTCACACTGCCTTGAGCCATGATACTTACTTCATACTTTCTGTTGCGAGCCAGCCGGATCACGGTCGATCCATCTGATCTCTCTGACAACGATGCCACGATCCGGGAAGTTCCTCCACCTCGAAAACCCCCCACTGTGAGGGAGAACGCGGCTTCCGAACACCGGATATGACGTCCCGGCGCGTGCGATCCA
>JABFXT010000823.1 GCA_013361595.1 Nocardia sp.
GGACACCGGGCGTGCGCTCCACGCACTCGACGGCATAGGCGAGTTGAGCGAGGCCGGGCGCTGCACTCTCCCGGTCGCCCAGACCTTCCCGCTGGACGAGATAGCGGCGGCACATCGCCTCGGCGAAGAGGGACTGGTGCGCGGCAAACTCGTACTGGTGATCGACGGCGGTCCGGCACAGACGAGTCCACCTGCCGCGTGAGCACGGTCGCGGTCACCGAACGGGTGGGCCCGCCGACTGGAGACCGCGCCCAGCGCGCCGGAGATGAGGGTGAATACAGCAGAGACCGGCCATCGCGAAACCTGAAGCGACCCAACGCTATGTACGCTTACGATTTCGGTGAGTGGTTGCCGCCGCGGGCAGCGCGGCACAGTGAGGCTTTCACTCCTGCGGAGGAGTTCTCCTGGTGGTAGTCGATGGACCGGCCTATTGCAGTATGCGTAGTGCGACCGCGAAACCACTCTCGATACGTACTGGCATTTGTGGCCGGACGCAGACGAGTCCACCCGGGCCGCAATCAGTGGAGTGATCGCGGAACGGATGGACTCGTCGGACGCTACTGCGGACTCGTTGCGGACGGAAGGCGGATCGTGAATTCTTCCGCCGCAGGTCGGTCCCTCGAAACGACTTACACGTCGAAGTAGAGCTCGAACTCGTACGGGTGCGGGCGCAGGTTCACCGGGGCGATCTCCTGCTCACGCTTGATGCTGATCCAGGTGTCGATCAGGTCCTCGGTGAAGACATTGCCCTCGGTGAGGTACTCGTGATCGGCCTCGAGGCGGTCGATCACCGAGGACAGGCTGGTGGGGGCCTGCGGGATGTTCTTGGCCTCCTCCGGCGGGAGCTCGTAGAGGTCCTTGTCGACCGGGGCCAGCGGCTCGATCTTCTTCTTGATGCCGTCCAGGCCGGCCATCAGCATGGCGGCGAAGGCCAGATACGGGTTGCCCGAGGAGTCCGGCGCGCGGAACTCGATGCGCTTGGCCTTCGGGTTGTTGCCGGTGACCGGGATGCGGACCGCGGCGGAGCGGTTGCGCTGCGAGTACACCAGGTTGATCGGGGCCTCGTAGCCGGGGACCAGGCGGTGGTAGGAGTTCACGGTCGGGTTGGTGAACGCCAGCAGCGACGGGGCGTGGTGCAGGATGCCGCCGATGTAGTGCCGGGCCAGATCCGACAGGCCACCGTAACCGGCCTCGTCGTGGAACAGCGGCTTGCCGTCCTTCCACAGCGACTGGTGGGCGTGCATACCCGAGCCGTTGTCACCGAACAGCGGCTTCGGCATGAAGGTGACGGTCTTGCCTTCGGCCCACGCGGTGTTCTTGACGATGTACTTGAACAGCTGCAGATCGTCGGCCGCGCTCAGCAGGGTGTTGAACTTGTAGTTGATCTCGGCCTGGCCGGCGGTGCCGACCTCGTGGTGGCCGCGCTCGAGCTCGAACCCGGCGTTCTGCAGGTTGGTGGAGATCTTGTCGCGCAGGTCGACATAGTGGTCGTAGGGGGCGACCGGGAAGTACCCGCCCTTGTTACGGACCTTGTAGCCGCGGTTCGGGGTGCCGTCGGGGTTGGTGGCCGCGCCGGTGTTCCAGGAGCCGGAGATCGACTCGACCTCGTAGAAGGCGCCGTTCATACCGGAGTCGTAGCGGACCGAGTCGAAGATGTAGAACTCGGCCTCGGCGCCGAAGTACGCGGTATCGGCGATACCGGTGGAGCGCAGGTACTCCTCGGCCTTACGGGCGATATTGCGCGGGTCGCGCGAGTAGGACTCACGGGTGAACGGGTCGTGCACGAAGAAGTTCATGTTGATCGTCTTCGCCGCACGGAACGGGTCCAGCTGCGCGGTGCCGAAGTCGGGCAGCAGCAGCATGTCGGACTCGTCGATCGACTGGAAACCCCGCACCGAGGAACCGTCGAAGGCGAGACCTTCCTCGGCGAGGTCGGCGGTGAAGGCCTTCGCCGGGATGGAGAAGTGCTGCTGCACACCGGGCAGATCGCTGAAGCGGATGTCCACGTACTCGACATCCTGATCCGCGATGTACTTGATGACCTCGTCGGCCGTGCTGAACGTCACTTAGTTCTCCTTACGGATAGATTCCCAGCCAGTATCGAGTGCAGGGCGTCGCGACCCGACGCTATGGACAGGGTGTTTCCCGCTAGTCAAGAGTGTGTTTCGCCAGTGTTACACGTCGTGTCGGCGGGGTGTCCTGGGCCACGCCACGAACAGCGGGTTCGTATTCTGCCCGGTCCCGGGCCTCCGACCGGGGGTTGTGACGGGTATGCCCGGATCCCAGGGCCGGAGCGTACGCGGCGGCTCGGGTTATCCTGGGAGCATGGCACGTATCACCGGCTCCTGGCTCTCCGGTTCTCCCGTCGCCCCTGGTAAGGGCGGCGCCGACGATTACGCCGGGGCCGAGCTGGGGTTGCCGCGCGAGGGTGCCGGGTCGCTGCCGGGAATGTTTCGCCGGATCGTCGCCATGCTGGTCGACTGGTTCATCGCGGTCGGGATCTCGGCGCTGATCGCCCAGGGTGTACCGGCCTCGTCGGTGAACCTGCTGCTCTGGTTCGTCATCGGCGTCGCGGCCGTGACGCTGTTCGGGTTCACCCCGGGGCAGTACTTCCTGCGGGTCCGGGTGATCCGCGTCGATGCCGAAGCACCGGTCGGATTCCTGCGGGCGCTGGGGCGTCAGGTGCTGCTGGTCTTCGTGATTCCCGCGCTGTTCACCGACGCGGACGGGCGCGGTATGCACGATCGCGCGACCGGGACCGCCGTAGTGCGCTCCCGCTGACCCGCCGGCCCGCGGTTTCGGCCGTTACGCTCGTGCGGTGTCACTGAATCCCGGCCTGCTCGGACTCCGATTCCTGCTGGAACTCGTCGCGCTGGTTTCGGCCGGGGTGCTCGGCTGGCGAATGACGGACGGGCCGGGACGCTGGTTGTTGGTGGTGCTGCTCCCCGTGATCGCGGCCACGCTGTGGGGCGTTTTCGCGGTACCGGGAGATCCGAGCCGGTCGGGGGAAGCACCGGTCGCCGTACCCGGGGCGGTGCGGCTGCTCGTCGAGTTGACCGTCCTGTTCGGTGGCGCGGCCGCGCTGTGGTTCGCCGGGTTACCGCGGCTCGCGCTGGTGTCCGCGGTGGTCCTGCTCGTCTATCACGTCCTCGCCTACGACCGGGTGCTCTGGCTGCTGCGGCGCTGAGCGACCCGGCCCGGGGCGGTCAGCGGCGGCGGATGGTGCGCTGCATACCGCGCATCTTGGCGTTACCCGGCATCGGGCCCTTGGGCATGGCCGGGCCGCCGCGCGAGCTCAGGGCGCTGAGACGGCCCTCGATCAGATCGATCCGCTTGGTGTCGATATTGCGCGGGAGCTTGGTGAGGTAACGCTGCAGTTCCTTGAGCGGGACCTGTCCTTCGTCGTTGCCGATCACCACGTCGTAGATGGGGGTGTCGCCGACGATACGGGCGGTGCGCTTCTTCTCCTGGGCGAGCAGCGACCGCAGCCGCTGCGGTGAGCCCTCACCCACGAAGATCACACCGGGTAGCCCGATCACGCGATGCACCGCGTCGAGCTGGGTGGTGGCGGCGATTCCGTTGCTGACCCGCCATTTGCCCTGCAGGTTGTCCAGTACCCAGGCGGCGGCACCGGCCTGGCCCTCGGCTTTGCCGTAGACCGATTTCTGTACCCGGCGACCGAAGATGATGAACGCGAACAGCAGACCGAGCAGCAGGCCCAGGGGCAGCAGGAACCACTGCAGACCGAAGAGGAAGCCGATCCCGAACAGCACCAGGGCGGTGATCACCACCGCGCCGATCATCAGCGGCAGCAGCAGTTTGTCCTCTTTGCGCTGCATCTGGAACGCCTGCCAGATCTGCTGACGACGTTCCTTCGACTGTGCTTTGCGCGCGGCTTTCGCCGCGGCCTTCGCCTCTTTGTCGGGCTTACCTGCTGCCATGGCTCCCAGAATAATGCCCGGCCCGCGACGCCTCGGCCACGGGACGGACTCCCGGCCCCACGCGGGGCGGCCGGGTCCTGATCCGGACATCCCGCCCACGGTGCGGACCCGCTGTCGCGTGGGCGAGGAGAATGCAGGGATGCCCACCGATCTCGAGGCCCATCCGGCGACCTGCGGCCCGGTCGACGATGCCACGGCGGAGCGGCTGGCCGCGGCCCTGCGCTGCGTGACCGTGTCCCGGGAGGGTCCGGAGCCCGCCGCCGGGGGTGCGGCCGACGCGGAATTCGAGCGACTCGCCGCGCACCTGGAACGCTCGTTCCCGCGGGTACACGCCGAGCTGGAACTGGAACGGTTCGGGCACAGCAGGCTCTACACGTGGCGGGGTGTGGATCCCACGCGCACGGCCGCCGTGCTGCTGGCACACCAGGATGTGGTGCCCGCCGACGATCCGGATCCGTGGACCCATCCCCCGTTCGCGGGTGTGGTGGACGAGGAGTTCATCTGGGGTCGCGGCGCGATCGACGACAAGAGCCGGGTCCTGGCGATCCTGGAGGCCGTCGAGTCCGCGCTGGCCGGCGGTCTCCGGCCGCGGCACACCGTCCATCTCGCATTCGGCCACGACGAGGAGGTGTTCGGGAACGACGGTGCGGTACGGATGGCGGCCCGGTTACGGGAATTGGGCACCTACGCCGACCTGCTGCTGGACGAGGGCGGGGTCGTCACCGAGGGGATCGTCGAGGATGTGCCGGTCCCGGTGGCCACGATCATGCTCGGCGAGAAGGGCTACGCCACGGTCCGGTTGTCGGTGGCGGCGACCGGCGGCCATTCGTCGATGCCGGGCCGGCAGACGGCCGTCGGGCGGCTCGCCCGCGCGGTGGGCCGGATCCAGGACCGTCCGATGCCGCTGCGGGTGACCCCGGTGGTCACCGATATGCTCGCGCGGCTGCGCCCGCATCTGCCGGCGACCAAACGCCGGTTGCTCGGTTTCGCCGGGGTGGCTGGCCCGGTGATCACCCGGATCATGGCCGCGACACCGCAGACCGAGGCGCTGGTGCGCACCACCACCGCCCCGACCGTGATCCGCGGCGGGGTCAAGGCGAACGTGCTGCCGCAGCAGGCCGAGGCGCTGATCAATTTCCGGATCCTGCCGGGCGATACGGTCGATTCGGTGCTGGCGCACTGCCGCCGGACCGTGCGCGACGATCAGGTCGTAATCGAACTGGTGGGGATGTCGTCGGAACCGTCACCGGTCACCGGTCCCGGGCCGCAGTTCGATCTGATCGCGCGGCTCACCCGGCAGGTGGTGCCCGATGCGGCGGTCACCACCGGCCTGGTCCCGGGTGCCACCGATTCCCGCCACTACGACGATCTGGCCGCGACCCGATGCAATTTCGCGCCCATCCGGCTCACCGCCGCGGATCTGGAGCGGATACACGGAAACGACGAGCGCTTGTCCCGGGTGAACTACGCTCGGCTGATCGACTTCAACCGGCGCCTGGTCACCGCGCTCGCCGAGCCGGACCGGGCCCGCTGAACTCACCCGAGTACGTCAGGAGCCGCGACCATGCGATATTGCGATACCTCCGCCAACGCTGCGGCCGCCGCGGAACGCATGCACCGCGTTCGGGGAGGTTCGATGATGCGATACCTCCGGCAACGCTGCGGCTGCCGCGGAACGCACGCACCGAGTTCGGGAGTAGATCAGTGAACGGTGGTGAGGGTGTGCACGTGGGGCGTGGGGAATTCGAGCACGCCGGGAATCGGCTCAGCCGGCGTTCCTGGGTACCCGCGACACCGGCCCGCGGGGTCGTGGTGCTCGTGCACGGCGTGGCCGAACATTCGGGACGCTACGAGTACGTCGCGCGGACCCTGGCGGCGGCCGGTTTCGCGGTGTACGCGTTCGACCATGTGGGGCACGGGGAATCCGCGGCCGCGGGGTCCCGCGCCAATATCGGATCGGTCGACAATGCCGCGGACAATGTGGTGGCCCTGCTCGATCTGGCCCGGGCCGAACATCCCGGGATTCCGGCCTTCGTGATCGGGCATTCCATGGGTGCGCTGATCACCCTGTACCTGGCCACCCGGGCGCCGCTGGACGTGGCCGGGGTAGTGGTGTCGGCACCGCCGCTGATCATCGACGCGGGTAACCCGGCACAGCGGCTGCTGGCGCCGGTGCTCACCCGGCTGGCACCGAACCTGGGTGTGCTGAAACTCGATTCGTCGCAGATCAGCCGGGACCCGGGCGTGGTCGCGGCCTACGACAACGACGCGCTGGTGTTCCGCGGCAAACTGCCCGCCCGCACGGCGACCGAGATCCTGACAGCCGCCGGGACCGTTCTGGATCGGTTGCCCCGGCTACGGGTTCCCACGCTCGCCCTGCACGGGACCGGTGACGCCATCGCCGCCCCGGCGAGTACGGACCGGATCGAACAGCACGCGGGCACTACCGATCTCACGGTCCGCCGCTACGACGGCCTCTACCACGAGATCTTCAACGAACCCGAACGTGACGAAGTGCTCGCCGACGTGATCTCCTGGCTGGACGCGCGGGCCGCCGCCGAGTGACCTTCCCCGGAATCCGGTACCGGCGACCGGGCCCGGCGCGCGTCTACGCGTATTCGGCGAGGCAGGCACTCTCGCCGTCGAGTACACCGAGCCGGAACGCGTCCAGCCGCAGATAGCCCTCGGGGACGACCGCGCCGTTGACATCGCCGGCTGCCAGCCCGTCGGACAGCAGACCCGATACCGCCTCGTCCAGATCACCGGCGGACAGTCGCGGATTGCTGTTCT
Source organism: Nocardia sp. (assembly GCA_013361595.1). Classification (GTDB taxonomy): domain Bacteria; phylum Actinomycetota; class Actinomycetes; order Mycobacteriales; family Mycobacteriaceae; genus Nocardia. Next base: position 6,732 of record JABFXT010000823.1, read on the forward strand.
CCCGGCTCAGCGCGGTGGTGACCACGCCCGAGAGACACGCGGTGCGCAACCCGGCGCTGTCGGCGCCGGTCAGCGAGAGCTGTTTGCTGTTCTGGTACGCCAGGGTGTAGCGGGAGATGAACACGACGAACGCGTTGTAATCGCCGGCGACGATCGCCGACAGCGGTTCGTCCGCGGCGCCGGTCTCCCCCGCCAGCTCGGCCAGCGCGTCGACATCGGTGCCGATGAGATCGGTGACCGGGCAGTACGCGGCGGGCGCGGCGGAGGTGGCGTCGGCGCAGCGGGCGGGTACGCCGTCGTAGTCGTAGTCGGGGGTATCGGAGACCGGCAGGATTTCGGCCAGGGCGGTGGCCATATCGCGCAGTGAATTCTCGGTGATGTCCAGCTGGAGATACTGCTCGTCCGGCTCCTCGAAGGTCACCGGCAGCCCGGCGCGGCGCTGCTCGATCTCCTGTTCGTCGATTCCGGCGCAGGCTCCGGCACCGTCGGTGTAGCCCATCTGCACCGCGGTGACCCGCTCGAAAGCACTGCCGTGCACATTGTCCGGATCGTCGGGATCACGGTCGCGAACCGCGACCGTGGCACCCAGCACGCCGTTGAGACCCTCGGTCGTGTTCAGCGTGAAATGCCGGGAATCTCCCTCGGCCACATGCCGGAGGAATACTCCGGCGAGGCAGTCGGCCTGCTGTTCGGTGACCAGACCCGGCGAATCCTCGGTCGCTATCCCGGCGGGTATCTGCAGAGCGTGCCCGTATTCGTGGGCGAGAACCATCACCACCGCCATCTCGCCGAATTGTTCGACCAGTTCCGGTAACAGCACCCCACGATCCCAGCCGATGGTCTCGTCGGCACCGCAGTAGGCGGCATTGACCAGTTCGTGGGTGCTCATACCGCAGAATTCGATCGAATCGCGTTCGGCGGCGTCCCCGTCCCAGGACACGAGCTCGGAGACCGGCCGGAATTTCCCCGGGAAGGTCGCCGAATAGTTCTCGGTCCAGAACTCCTCGATATCGGCGACGGCGTTGAGCGCGAGCCGGTCCGTTTCGCCGCCGTCTCCGTTGGTGGCCTGGCGGTCGCTGTCGGGCACTCCTTCCCGGGGGCCGCTGGGCCCGGTACTGGTCGTGGCACCCGTGCTCTGCCACGGGTTGGCCGCGTCCGCCGCCCGCTGCGTCGAATTCGCCGCCGAACACGCCGACAGCGCCGATACCGTCAGCATCGCCGCTGCCGCCGCGCCGGCCAGCCGTGACCATCGTGTCCCGGTCATATCCGCCTCCCCGTTCCGAACCGAGCCCGCGGGCCCGGTATCGCCCGGATCGCGAACCCGCCGCACCGGACCGAGAATCATCGAATCACAAGGCGGGCAACGGCGTACAGCGAAGAAATACGGGCGATCAATCCATTCTGCGGTATAGGGCTCGGCGGGACGGCCGTTAGCACTCGACCCGGTCCTAGACTGGTCGGAGTACTTCGCGAGGAGGTCCGGTGTACGTCGAGGAATTCCGCTCGCCCGGCGCGTTGACGGCCGCGGTCGCCGAGGAACTGGCATTCTGCCTGCCCGGCTGCACGTCACGGGTCACCGTGACGGCCAACGACCGCTCGGTGAACCTACCGGTACTCCCCTACTGCTGGACCGAACTCGGCATCCGGCGGGACACCCGGGTGACGATCACCGCCGAGGACGGTTATCGCCCGGCCGATCTGGAGGACCGGCGGGTACTGCAGGAACTGGTCACCCGGTTCCGGGCCCTGACCTCCCCGGTCGGCCGCTGAGACCGCCGGTTCCGCCGGTCGCCCGATCCGCGACATGGGCACATCGTGCGGTGTGCCCGCGCCACCGGGATGCGCGGCGGTCCGCATCGCACCGGCGGCGGCTCTCGGCGACAACTCCTCAGGACGACTCCCGGTAGCGGGCGGCGATCGCGGCGGCGCGGTCGTGCAGAGATCTGCGCAACGACACCGGGGCCAGGACTTCCGCATCGGTGGTGAGCTGCCACAGCGCCCATTCGGCGTGCCGGGCGTCCTGGAAGGTCAGCTCCAGGCGGAGCCAACCGTCCGCGTCGGTTTCCTCGGTGCGCACGGCCAATGCCGTACCCACCAGTTCCGCCCGCCGCACCGGGGACACCCGCACCAGAACCGCCGATATATCGCCGCCGGTCCGGAATCGCGTACTGCGTTCCCGCCAGGCCAGATCCAGATCGACGCGGTCCGGTCGCTGCGCCGGTTCGGGGAGTTCCCGTGCGGCCGACACCCGCGACAGCCGATAGGTGCGGTCCGCGCCGGACCGGGTGGCCAGCAGGTAGCCCCGGTCGCGGACGACGACCACGCCGATCGGGTCGACAGTGCGCCATTCCGGGGCCTGATCGGCTGCCGCGTAGTGGATGCGCAGCTTGCGTCCGGCGAACACCGCGCGCCGGATCTCGGCCAGTACCGGCGCGGGTACGTCCTCGACGACCGACCGGCGCGACAGCAGATCGGTCTCCGGCTCGATGAGCAACCGCTCGGCCACCTCGGCCGCGGTGTCCCGGTAGCTCTCGGGTAATGCGTCGACCACCTTGAGCATGGCCGAAGCCAACGCCGAGCCCAGACCGAATGCCTGTGCGCCACGCCGTGATCCGGCGATCAGCAGGGCGAGCGCTTCGTCGTGGTTCAGTCCGGTGAGCTCGGTCCGGAATCCGGGGAGCAGCGCGAAACCGCCGTGCCTGCCGCGTTCGGTGAACACCGGGATGCCGGCCGCCGACAACGCCTCGATATCGCGCAGCACTGTGCGGGTGGACACTTCCAGTTCGTCGGCCAGTTCGGCCGCGGTCAGCCGACCGCGCTGGCGCAGCAGGAGCACCAGCGAAACCAACCGATCGGCGCGCATGCGCAGAACTCTGCCAGAAATCA
>JABFXT010000030.1 GCA_013361595.1 Nocardia sp.
CCCCAGGTCAGTCCCCAGGCAGCGCAGAGCTGGGCGACGCGCACCGATCCCGCCATCGTCCAGAAATCCGGGTCGGCCAGCGGAATATCCACGGCTCCGGTGCGGACGGTATGCCCGAGTTCGCGCCAATCGGTCGCGATCATATCGGTCGCCGTGGGCAGGCCGGTCGCCCGTTTGAACTCGGCCATCACCTCGCGGCCGGAGAACGACCCCTCCCGGCCGACCGGGTCCTCGGCGTAGGCGAGGACATCGGTGAGTCCCTGGTACAGCGGGATCTGTGGTGCACGGCGGCCCCTTCCCGGCGACCACCGCTCCCGCCACCACCTCGGTGGGAACCCTCGCCATCGAACGTTTCCTGGGGCCGGTGAGCTACCAGAACGTGCCGGAGGAGTTGCTCGCCGACGAGATCCGGGCGGCGAACCCGCTCGGGATCTGGCGGCGAGTGGATGGGACGGTCACCCGAGGTTGATCACGGAATCGGGCGCGACGGAATTCCGGTAACCCGCGAATTCCGTTGCCCGGGTGCGTAAAATAGTCGCGGCGCAATCCGTATCCGGCGTCGCTCCGGGATACTGCGCGGAGTGTCGTCAGGAGGGGGTCGTCCATCGGAATCGGCGATCTCATGTCGAGCATCGGGCACCGCGTGCTCTCCTCCGGCCGGATGGTGGGTGACTTTCACGCCGCCCGGACCCGGGCGGTAGGGGATCACCTGGTCACCCATATGGATCGGACGGTCCCGGCCGACGGGCAGCAGGCCGATCTCATCGGCGGTATCCCGGCAGACGCGAACTTCTCCTCCGGTGGCCTGGCCGCCGCGGCAAATGGGCGGCCATATACGTTGCGGGCCGTACTCGACAGTGGCGGGGCCTGTTTCCGTGACTTCTACGAGTATGTGCGCCGCAACGAGATGCCCGGGAATATGGATCCGGAACTGCCCGAAAGCGCGGACTGGACCGTCAACCGGGCCTGGGCGCGGGCGGTGGCCGCCGGCCAGGACCACCTCCAGCGGCAGGGCGTCCGGGGGCGGGACCTGGCCGAAGCCATGTGGAAATGGAAGAACGAGCTGGAACGCGAAGCGCGCAAGATGGACGGCGCGCTCGCCTTTCCACCGCGGACCGCGAGTCGTGAAATCTACCTCGAGCGGCTCTATCGCGGCGACGGCCGGCCGCGGGAGACGGTCGCGGCGGAGGGGATACTGCCACGCAGCGCGAATCCCGAGTCGACGGCCTCGCTGGTCCCCTGTGACGGGCCGGGCGCCGACGATTGGGTCGCTACGTCGAAGGATCCCGTGGTGGCCGCCGAATTCCCGCTCGCCACCCGCAGATACCCCGACGCCGAAACGTATGTCATTCGGGATCCGATCGGGGCGGTGGACAAGACGGGGGAGTCCGGATCGAGCGCCGATGAGCGGCTCGTAGTCGTCGAGGACGGTGTTCCGGCGCACAAGATCGAGGGCAGGCTGATCGATCGCACCGACCCCGGCAAGGGGATAATTGCGAACCCCGCGTTCCGCTCCGTCGAATTCGATCCGGTCCGCCCGCCACGCGAGGACACCGGCCGGAACAATATCTACCGCGGCCAGGACTGACCGGCATCCGCTCGATACCTTCGTGTCCGATCACCTGCGACGAGTATCGCGATCATCCGCTGGCGGTGGACCGCGGCCTTCTCCCGTGATCGCTGCCGGTCGGCCCGGAGAACTCGCGCGGTCGCGGTATCGGTATTCAGTCGAAAGCCGTCGCGCGAGTGATCTTCTCCCACTCGGTGACCTCGTCGCGTACCGCGTCCAGATGGTTCAGCACTCCGTCCACGGCATCCTCGCCCAGCGGCAGGTGCAGGGGCGTGCGATCGGCTTCGAGTGCGGTGCGGATCGCGGCCGCGGCTTTCGCCGGGTCGCCGGGCTGCGTGCCGTCGCCGTTCTCCACCATCCGCCGGGTGGCGCCCGCCGTTTCGTCGTAGACCGCGTTCTCGGTGCTGAAATAGGCCGCACCGGCCCCGAAGAGTCCGGTGCGGAACGCGCCCGGTTCCACGACCAGCACCCGGATCCCGAAGGGCGCGACCTCCTCGGCCAGTGCCTCGGAGTAACCCTCCAGCGCGAATTTGGTGGCGCTGTAGGCGGAGAATCCGGCGAAGGACAGTTGTCCGCCGACACTGCTCATCATGACGATCGCACCGGACCCCTGCGCCCGCATCTGTGGCAGCACCGCGCGGGTGAGTGCGGCGGGGCCGAAGAAGTGCAGGTCGAACAGGTCGCGCAGTTCGCCGTCGGTGGTCTCCTCGGCTGCGCCCACCTGGGTGCGGCCCGCGTTGTTGACCAGGACATCGATGCGGCCGTAGCGGGCGACGATATCGGCGATCACCGTATCGATCCGCGCGGTATCGGTGACATCCAGCGCGAGCGCTTCGATTCGATCCGGGTGGGCGGCGACGAGATCGTCGAGGGCGGCGGTACGCCGCGCCACGGCGATCACGGTATCGCCGGCTTCGATCGCGGCCGTGGTGATCGCGCGGCCGAAGCCGCTGCTCGCGCCGGTCACCAGCCAGATCTTCGGGTTGCTCACTGTTGTTCTCCTCGTGTTCTTCGGGGTACGAGAGCAATCGTGCTGGCACCACGCCGGTGTTGTCCAAGACCTGCCGTGATAACCATTGGTTATGGATGTGCACGGACGGGATCTGCGCTATTTCGCCGCGGTCGCCGAACAACTGAACTTCACTCGCGCCGCCGAGAGCCTGTTCGTCTCCCAGCCCGCGCTGAGCAAACAGATCCGGGCACTCGAACAACAACTGGGCGCGCCGCTGTT
>JABFXT010000772.1 GCA_013361595.1 Nocardia sp.
CGGTCCTCGGCGCGCTGGTCGCGGCGGCGCTACCGCGCCGGATCGTGCAGGTCTCCGCACCCGACCAGGTGTCCGATACCGACGAAGGAGGTCTGGTGTTCGCCCACTGAATCACGAAGTGCCGAGCCGGTCGCGCGTGGCGCGCGACCCGCTCGGCCCATTCGTCACAGTGCGAATCGAATCCGGCGGCCGGGTAGGAGTCCGGCCGCGCGGATCGTGGGCCGATCCGGACATCGTGCCGGGTGGATCCGCTCAGATCGCGGCGACGGCCGCCACGAAACGGTCCAGTTCGTCGAAGCTCACGAAACAGTGCGGCGAGGCGCGCACCACCGAATCCAGTCCACGGGCCGACATATCGAGCAGGGTGGATCCGCGATGACTGACCGTCACCGTGATGTCCTTGCCGAGCAGACGGTCCCGGACCTCCACCGGCGGCGTTGCGGCCACTGTGAACGAGACGATCCCGCTGTGCTGTACCCCGAGATCCCGCACCGTCACCCCGGGCAGTTCACCCAGTGCGCCCCGGAGATATCGGGCCCGCTCGGCGACCGCCGCGTACACCTCTTCCGGACCGAGTTCGAGCAGGTAGCGCACGGCGGCCCCGAGCCCGAGCCGGGCCGCGACATCGTGCTCCCAGAACTCGAACCGGGAAGCGTCCGGCGCCATCCGGTACTCGTCCGGGCCGGTCCACTGCGCGCTGTGCAGATCGAGCCGGCCCGGTTCCATCGCGGCGGCCAGTTCCGGCCGCAGATAGAGGAATCCGGTGCCGCGCGGACCGCGCAACCATTTGCGACCGGTCGCCGACAACGCGTCCACCCCCAGCTCGGCGACATCCAGCGGCAGCTGTCCCGCGGATTGGCAGGCGTCCAGCAATACCAGCGCCCCGGCCTCGCGTGCGATCCGCGCGGCCGCCGCCACCGGATTCACCAGGCCGCCGTTGGTGGGCACATGCAGCAGTGACACCAGCCGGACGCGGTCGTCCAGCATCGCGGCCAGCGCGTCGGTATCGAGCCGGCCGGTCTCGTCGCTGGGGATCTGTTCCACCCGGGCCCCGGTGGCCCGGGCGCGCTGCAGGGCGGCGATGGCATTACTGGCGTAGTCGGCGCCGGAGAGGAGAATGCGGTCGCCGGGACGTAGCGGAACGGCGTAGAAGAAGTCCGACCAGCCCCGCGTGGCACTGTCGCCGAGGGCGATGGTGCCCGGCGTGGTGTTCAGCAGAGTCGCTATCGCCTCCTTGACCGCGGCCAGATCCTCGAGGCGTTCGTTCGCCGCCCGGTATCCACCGATCTCGGCCTCCCGCCGCAGATGGGCGATCACCGTTTCGGTGACCACCCGCGGCGGAAGCGAGGACCCCGCACTGTCCAAGAAGACCGAACCGGCCCCGACGCCGGGCGTATCGTCACGTACTCGCTGCTCATCGACCATGCACCCGAGCCTATGACGGATCCGTGACACGTTCGCGCCGCAAATGTGTCCGTGCTCCTCGCTACTCTGGATTCCACGCGGAGCTCGGCCGGCTGTCCGGATCGTGCACCACCGTCGATCGATGACGAACCGACAATCGAACACACCGCTCGGGCAGCGTCCCGGACCGAACACGCGAGTTACGAACCAGCGAGAAGCCGCACGGAGGTTGGTATGGCGGTCACACTCGAACATCCGGAATCGACCAGCGACCTACCAGCACACCCGGCTCTGTCCAGCCGAGCGGCGGCCGAAGCCTATATCGGCGGCGTCTGTTTCAAAGTCGGTCCGCCCCGGCTCATCGGCGCCGAACTCGAATGGTTCACCGTCTGCCGTACCGGTCGTACGGCCCGCCGGAGCGCACAACGACCGGCCCCGGGCAGCGCGTCTCAGCTGTTCGACGGCGCCCGGCCCACGACCGTACTGCTTGCCCAGGCCCTGGGCCCCTACGCACCCCGCGCCATCGCGCCCGATTCCCCCGCCCACGCACTGCCCGGTGGCAGCCGCGTCACCGTAGAACCCGGTGGGCAGATCGAACTCTCCAGCATCGCCGTCGCCGACGCCGCCGACCTGTGTGCCCGGCTCCGCGCCGACGAACAGCTGCTCCGCGAACTCCTGCGCACCCGGTCCATCCGGATGATCGCCGCCGCCGCCGATCCGGCCCGCACCCCCCGATGCCAGCTCGAATTACCCCGCTACCGGGCGATGGAGCACTATTTCACCCGGATCGGCCCCTACGGCCGGCTCATGATGAGCAATACCGCGGCGGCCCAGATCAGCCTCGATATCGGCGGCGACCCCGCCGAACTCACCGCCCGATGGACCGCCCTGCACGCCGTCGGCCCCGCCCTGATCGCCGCCTTCGCCTGTTCCCCGGCGCTGCGTGGCGCGCCCACCGGCGAATGGGCGTCCCAGCGGATGCGCACCTGGCTGCACCTGGACCCGGCACGTGCCTGCCCGCCCGTCGCCGACTGGGCCGACCCGGTCACCGGTTACGCGTCCTGGGCACTGGACGCGCCGCTGCTGTGCGTCCGGCGTCCCGGACAGGTCGCCTGGGCGGCCCCACCGGACGCCACCTTCGGCGATTGGCTGTCCGGTGGCCTGGACGAGGTGATCGGCCGCCGCCCCGCTATCGATGATCTCGACTACCACCTGACCACGCTCTTCCCGCCGGTCCGCCCCGCCGGGTATTTCGAGGTCCGTTATCTGGACGCACAACCCGGCGACGGCTGGACGGTCCCGATCACCGTCCTCGACGCCCTGCTGTCCACGCCGGCCGCCGTCGCCGACGCGACGGCCGCGGCGGGCACGACGACCGGCCGCTGGCAGGACGCCG
>JABFXT010000877.1 GCA_013361595.1 Nocardia sp.
GGTCGATATGCCGGGACCACGCACCGCCCATGGTCGGGAACGGGAAGGTCGAGGGGCCGTCCATGCGGTGGTTGGCACCGTTCATGATGAACCGCACGCCGGTCGCCAGCGCGCAGAACTTCCCGATGATCAGTTTCTCCGGGCCGTAGTGGTAGAGCACGTTGCGGGTTTCGAACGCGGTGGGGTCGTCCGGGTCGTCGTAGTAGGAGTAATCGCCGGCCTCGATCAGCGGCGAGGTGAGCAGCGGTTTCAACAGCACCACGCGCGGCTGCCCGGGCATGGGGTGGAGTACGGACGGATCGGTGGGCAGCGGTTCGGTTCTTTCGGGCACAGCGGAACTCCCTCGGTGAGTGGGTGATTCGGGGGCGACTCAGACGGTGACCGACGCCCGCAGGTCGAGCTGGGCACCGGCCCAGCGGGCCCGCAGCCGGCGGTCGTGGCTGACGATCACGACGGCGCCCGGGAAATCGGCGAGCGCGGTGTCGAGCTCCTCGACCAGGGCCGGCGAGAGATGGTTGGTGGGCTCGTCGAGCAGCAACACATCAGCGGGTTCGGTCACCAGCCGCGCCAGCGCCAGTCGCTGCCGCTGCCCGGTGGACAGATTCTCCACCCGGGTGGTGAGCCGGGACCGGTCGAACAGGCCCAGGGCCAGCAGTCGTTCGGTGTGTTGCCCGGCATCACCCGCGCGCCCGCGCGCGACCGCGGCCGACAGGGTCTCCCCGGGGCGGGCGGGCGGTGGTTCCTGCGCGAGACAACCGATCCGGCCACGGCGGGTGACGGTACCGGCGTCCGGTACGAGTGCGCCCGCCAGGACCCGGAGCAGGGTGGATTTACCGGCCCCGTTCGGACCGGTCACCAGTAGGCGGTCGCCCGCGGCGACGGTGACGGTCGTCCGCTCGAGCCGCCCCGCGACCGCGATATCGGTGGCTTCCAGCACGACGCCGTGCCCGTTGCCGGCCCGCAGTGCGGGCGCGAAACGCAGCGGCTCCGGCGGTGGTGGCACGGGATCGGCGAGCAGGCGGCGCAACCGCTCCTCGGCATTGCGGACCCGTCCGGCCAGCGACTGCTGTACCCGGCCGCCCGCCCGGTCGTAGGCCATCTTGTTGTTGTCCTTCATGGCGCGGCCCGGCGCGACCCGGCGGGCCGTGGTGGCCGCTGTCTCGCGGAGCCGTTCGATATCGGCCTGCCATTGCGTGTGGGCCTGGACCCATCGCTGTCGCGCCGCGGCTTTCTCGGCGCGGAATCCGGCGTACCCGTTGCCGTATCGGACGACAGAGCGCCGGTCCGCGTCGACCTCGAGCAGCGAGGTGGCGACCCGTTCGAGGAACACCCGGTCGTGGGACACCGTCACGGTGGTACCGCGCCGAGTGCGCAGATGATCTTCCAACCAGGTCAGGGCGGCGTCGTCGAGGTGATTGGTGGGCTCGTCGAGCAGCAGCACCTCGGATCCGGCCGCCAGCACCGCGGCCAGCCGCAGCCGGACCTGTTCGCCACCGGACAGCCCGCCCACGGTGCGGTCCCGGGCGACCAGACCCAGACCCAGACCGTGCAGCGCGCGTTCGACCCGGGCGTCGGCGTCGTATCCGCCCCGCAGTTCGAAAATCGTGGTCAGCTCACCGTATTCGGCCATCGCGGACTCGTCGCCTGCCGCCATCGCGGCCTCGAGCCGGCGCATCCGGTGCTCTATCGCGCGCAGTTCGCGCAGGGCCCGGTCGATGACCTGCCCGACGGTGGTGTCGGCCGGGAGCCGTTCGTCCTGGGCGAGGTAGCCGATACCGCCGTCGGCGCAGACGACGATCTCGCCGCTGTCGGGTCGCTCGCGGCCGGCGAACAGCCGCAGCAGGGTGGATTTGCCGGATCCGTTCTCGCCGATGATCCCGGTGCGCTCGCCGGCGGCGAGCGAACAGGTCACCTCATCGAGAACAGTCCTGCCGAGAAAGGACTTGGTGACCGCGTGCGCGGTGATCTGGGTTGGCATGGACACACTCCGAAGCATTCGCATACGACGCGATCCCGGCGGACCGCAGGACGGGGTGAACACTTCGAATGAGCATCGGCTACCTCACTAGTGCGACGACTGTTGCATTAGAATGGTGCCACAGGCCGAACCATCGAGCAACCGGATGATCGATATGACTTCCCCACCGAGCGATACCCCCACCCCAGCGCCGCGACCCGGGGGCCGGACCGCGCGAATCCGCGCCCAGGTACTCGAAGCGGTACACGCGGAACTGACCGAGCACGGTTACGACGCACTCACCGTGGATACGGTCGCCGCCCGCGCCGGCGTGCACCGCACCACGGTCTATCGGCGCTGGCGCGATGTCGGCGGCCTGCTCAGCGATGCGATCGCCGCGGCGGCCGATATCGACTGGCACCCGCGCGACACCGGCTCCTTGCACGGCGATCTGGCGGCACTCAACCAGGAGATCCAGGATTCGATGGCCGAGCAGCCGTCCATCGCGGCGGCACTCATCGCGGTCTCGTTCCGCTCCGACGAGGCCGCCCGGGCCCTGCGCCGACTCTGGGAGGACCGGTACACCCAGTCCGAGATCATCATCGACCGGGCGATCCGGCGCGGCGAGATCGCGCCACCGATCGACGCGCGGGCGCTGTTGATCACCGCCACCGCACCGCTCTATCACGAGCTGACGCTATTGCGCACCCCGCCCGAGCCCGACCTACCCGACCGCGCGGCCGCAATCGCGACGCTGGCCGCCCGGGCCGGCGCCTTCACCGGCCCGCGACCCGCGGCCGCGGCGCGATCCGGCGGACCGGTCGCCCGGGG
>JABFXT010000671.1 GCA_013361595.1 Nocardia sp.
GCACAGGTGGTCCTCAAATCAGATGTTCTACAGCGGACCACATTCACTGTGGGCGATAGCTGGAATTATCGGGAGTCGGTCTTTCCGTCACATATTCTCAACCCGCAACCCGAGTCGTTCAACGCCCTTCAACCGCCACTCGGCCCGCGTCCGGAGCCCGGGGGGCTGTACCGCTCCGAGTTCCCCCTCTTGACCATGGACCGGCAATACCAGACGCCTTGGTTCACATCCTCGGACTTCGTGGAAGCACAGATCCACGGCGGAGTGAGTGTGCAGGATATCGATCACGTGCTACTGCCTCGGGACCCGACACCCGAACTCCGCCACGCCCTCGACGAATCGGGCACTCCGTGGCGGGTGTTCAACAACGAAACAATCGCACGCGAGGGCACCCCCGCAGAACGCACTGCGGCACGGGAACGGCTGGTGGAGCAGAGACGCTGGATGGACGAACGAATCGAAATCTACAAAGAATCGACGGGCGCCACCCGCGGCGAGGATCCGCATATAGACACGGCCTACGAACGACGCAGGGATCTCGGTAGTGAAATCGAGATGCTCGAACGAACCGAGAATCAGCGAACCGAACGCGGCACCGATATCTGATCGTCCACAGGCGCGACCGGTCGCGCAACACAGTGCCGCTACGGGCAATCTTCCTACTTGCGACCCGACGCCGGAACGGGGCACACAGCAGAGACGACTCCCCACGTCGGCACAAACGCGTTGTCACCGTGATGTGAACTCCCCCGCGCCGTGCGTGGACGAACCGGACAGGTCACTAGACTGCGCGGCGTGGCAGAGATATCGGTGCGGGGGCGCATAGCCCTCGGGGTGGCCGGCGCGGCGGCGTGGGCCTCCCGTAAGGCGGGCCGGGGTAACGGGTCGATGATCGGCGGACTGCTCGCGCTGAAGGTCGACCCGCAGATCATGAAGCAATTGGGTCGTGGGCGGCGCACCGTGCTGGTCACCGGCACGAACGGCAAATCGACCACCACCCGGATGACCACCGCCGCGCTCAGCACGCTGGGCGAGGTCGCGACCCAGGCCGACGGCGCCAATATGGACGCCGGGATCGTCTCGGCGCTCAATGTGCACCGGGATACGCCGCTGGCCGCGATCGAGGTGGACGAACTGCATCTGCCGCATGTCACCGATGCGCTCAAGCCCGAAGCGGTCGTGCTGCTGAACCTCAGCCGCGATCAGCTGGACCGGGTCGGTGAGATCAATATGATCGAACGCCGGTTGCGGTCGGGCCTGGCCCGGCATCCGGATACCGTCGTCATCGCCAACTGTGACGATGTCCTGGTCACCTCCATCGCCTACGACCATCCGAATGTGGTGTGGGTCGCCGCCGGCAGCGGCTGGGCCATGGATGCCACCAGCTGTCCGCGCAGCGGGGAGCCGATCCTCTGGGAGGGTCCGCACTGGTACAGCACCGGCGCCGATTTCTCCCGGCCGCAACCTGATTGGTGGCTGGACGGCGATAAGCTGTGCGGTCCCGACGGGGTCCGGCTCCCGCTGCGGCTGGCGTTGCCCGGCCGCGCGAACCGGGGCAATGCCGCGCAGGCGGTGGCCGCCGCGGTGGCGATCGGCGCCGATACCGAACAGGCCTGCGCCGCCACCGGAACCGTACGCGAGATCGCGGGCCGCTACCGCACCGTCCAGGTGGGCGAACACGCCGCCCGGCTGCTGCTGGCCAAGAACCCGGCGGGCTGGCAGGAGGCGCTGTCGATGATCGACCACAGTGCCTCCGGTCTGGTGATCGCGGTGAACGGCCAGGTACCCGACGGTGAGGATCTGTCCTGGCTGTGGGATGTGCGGTTCGAACATTTCGAGGATGTCCATGTCGTCGCCGCGGGTGAGCGCGCCACGGATCTCGCGGTACGCCTCACCTACGCCGGGGTCGAACACACCACCATCGCCGACCCGGTCCGCGCCATCGCGTCCTGCCCGGCCGGCCCGGTCGAGGTGCTGGCCAATTACACCGCGTTCCGCGATCTCAACCGTGACCTCCAGGAGCGGACCCGATGAGCGATTCGACAGTGCGGATCGGGCTGGTCCTGCCCGATGTGATGGGGACCTACGGCGACGGCGGCAACGCGCTGGTGCTGCGTCAGCGGCTGCGGTTGCGCGATATCGACGCCGAGATCGTGGAGATCACCCTGCCCGATCCCGTCCCCGACTCGCTGGACATCTACGCCCTCGGCGGCGCCGAGGATTCGGCGCAGCGCCTGGCCACCCGCCACCTGCTGCGTTTCCCGGGCCTGCAGACCGCGGCCGGGCGCGGCGCTCCGGTACTGGCGATCTGCGCGGCGATCCAGGTCCTGGGCAGCTGGTACGAGACCTCGAGCGGCGAACGGGTGGAGGGGGTCGGCCTGCTGGATGCCACCACCTCCCCGCAGCAGACCCGCGCGATCGGCGAGGTGACGACAGATCCACTGCTCACCGGCCTGTCCGCCCCACTGACCGGATTCGAGAACCATCGCGGCGGCACCACCCTGGGCTCGGACGCCACCGGACTGGCCCGGGTGACCCGTGGCGTCGGTAACGGTGTCGGCGACGGTCTGGAAGGCGTGGTGCAGGGTTCGGTCCTGGGCACCTATATGCACGGCCCCGCCCTGGCCCGCAACCCCGAACTCGCCGACTACCTGCTCTGCCGCGCCCTCGGTGTCGAGTCACTGCCGCCCCTGGACCTCCCCGAAGTCGATCAGCTCCGCCGCGAACGCCTCCGAGCCTGAGCTGGGTTTTCGGCGCCGCCTGCGGCGGCGCGGGGTTGAGGCCCC
>JABFXT010000043.1 GCA_013361595.1 Nocardia sp.
CCGGTTGCGGCTGGCCGCCGACGATCTGGTCACCCGCCGCGCACGCAGTTGCGCGACGGCTTCGGCGGCACTGTGGAAGACACGCCCTCCGGCAGACGCGGTCACGGTGCGCTGCGGCCGGGACAGGACAAAGGCGGGATCCGCGGGATAGGCGGGGTTCTCGGCGTTGATGATGATCATCCTCTCGTGTCACATATCCAGCGTTGCGCCGCCGTCGACCCGCAGGTCGTGCATGGTGATATGGCGCGCGGCGTCGGAAACCAGGAAGCGGACGGCGGCGGCGATATCGGCCGGATCGGCGATCCGCCGCAACGGGATGCCCAGCCGGTAGTTCTCGGGATCACCGTCGAGCAGGCTCGCTCGTCCGGCCGTACCGAGACCGCCTGCGTCGGAGTCCGCGTACATTCCGCGCAGCATCGGGGTGTCGGTGGACCCCGGGGAGACCAGGTTGACCCGCACCCCGTGCGGTGCGACCTGGAGCGCGAGCGAGCGGGTGAATGCCGTGGCCGCGGCCTTGGCCGCACCGTAGGCGGCGAGATTCACGCGGGGGACGGTGGCGGAGTTGGAGGAGACGACCACGATGGATCCGCGACCGGCGGTGACCATTTCGCGGGCCGCGCGCTGGGCCACATACACCGCGCCGTTGGTGTTGACGGCCACGCAGCGCTGCCATTCGTCCGGGGAGGTGTCCAGTGCCGATCCACCGATCATCGATCCGGCGGCGTGCACGACGGTGCGGGGGGTGCCGCGTTCGGCGAGTTCTTTGTCGAAGGCCGCCGCGACGACTGCCGCGTCGCTCACATCGACCTCCGCCGACGTGACGCCGGTGCCTTCGTATTGCTGTCCGAGCCGTGCGGCGACCTCGTGCACCCGGGGGTCCCGGTCCCACAGGGCGATATTCGCGCAATCACCGGCGAGTTCGTATGCGATCGCCGCGCCGATTCCCCCTGCGGCTCCGGTGACGATGACCCCTTCGCCCCATTGCTTCGTGACCATTAGGTTAGCCTAACCTGAAGTTACACCGTAAGGCCAGCATTCCGGTGTGACGTGCAACAAGATCGCTGATCGGAAAGAGGTGCTCCATGCCATCACCCGCCCTCCCCGGTTCCACACCGTGGCCGCCGGACCTGATCGATTACTACCGAGCCGAAAAGCTTTGGACAGGTGAAACATTCGGCGCCCTGCTCACGGCGCGCGCCACCGCGCACCCCGAGGCGATCGCGGTCGTGGACGCGGCGAACCGCTGGACCTACGCCGAGCTGGACCACCGGTCCCGGTCGCTGGCCACCGGATTGGCCCGGCTGGGCATCCGCCCGCGCGATCGCGTCCTGGTCCAACTGCCCAACCGCGCCGAATTCGTGGAGGTGGTCTTCGCGCTCTTCCGGCTCGGCGCGCTGCCGGTCTTCTGCCTGCCCGCGCATCGAGAAGCCGAACTGATCCCCATCGCCACGGCAAGCGGTGCGGTGGCGATGGTCACCTGCGCCGAACATCAGCGTTTCGACCATGCGGCGCTCGCGGATACGATCCGGCGCGAGGTCACGACCCTGCGGCATGTCCTGCTGGTCGTCGACGACACCGCCCACGAATTCGCCGAGGGCGCAGCCGACCTCGCCGACCACCGGGACGACCCGGGCGACCTGCCGGAGGTCGACGCCGGCGATATCGCATTCCTGCAACTGTCCGGCGGCAGCACCGGCATCCCGAAACTCATCCCCCGCACCCACGACGACTACCTCTACAGTGTCCGCCGCAGCGCCGAGATCACCGGACTGGGGCCCGATACCGTCTATATGGCCACCCTGCCGATCGCGCACAACTTCCCGATGAGTTCCCCGGGCATCCTCGGCGCGCTCTACGCGGGCGGCACCGTCGCCATGACACCCGATCCGACCCCGTCGACGGCGTTCGCGGCGATCGAACGTTTCGGTGTCACCATCACCGGCCTGGTGCCGCCGCTGGCGCGCCTGTGGGTCGAACGTGCCGAAAAGGGCGGCGAGCTGCCCGATCTGTCCAGCCTGCAGGTCGTCCAGGTGGGTGGTGCCCGCTGCCCGGACGAACTCGCCCGGCGGGTCGGCCCCGCGCTGGGGGTGACCTTGCAGCAGGTGTTCGGTAGGGCCGAGGGCCTGGTCTGCTACACCCGGCTCGACGATCCGATCGACACCGTGGTCGCCACCCAGGGCCGGCCGATGTCGGACCACGACCGGATCCGGATCGTCGACGACGCGGACGAGGAGGTCGCGCCGGGCACCGACGGAAACCTGATGACACAGGGGCCGTACACCATTCGCGGCTACTACGACAATCCCGAAGCCAACGCCCGAAGTTTCACCGCGGACGGCTGGTACCGCACCGGCGATATCGTCGCGCTGCGACCGGACGGGAATCTGGTGGTGAAAGGCCGGGCGGGCGACTGGGTCAACCGCGGCGGTGAGAAGGTCTCGGCCGAGGAACTCGAGGCTCATCTGCTTGAGCATCCCGGGATCCGGGACGCGGTGATCGTCGGCACGCCCGATCCCGTACTCGGGCAGCGCATCTGCGCCTTCGTCCAGCCGCTCGACCCGGCGACGCCACCCACGCTGACCACGGTCCGCACCTTCGTGCGGGAGCGCGGTATCGCGGCCTGGAAGATGCCCGACGCGGTGGTCACCATCGCCGAATTCCCCGAAACGGGAGTGGGCAAGACCAGCCGCCGCGATCTGCGCCGGCTGCTCGCCGACGGTCATCGCGCCCCGTGACCCCCGGTGTCGCGCACCCCGCCTGTGGCAC
>JABFXT010000013.1 GCA_013361595.1 Nocardia sp.
AGGTCCAGGGCGTGCAGTTCGACCGTGACACCGATATGTTCCCGGACCAGGTCGATCATGTAGTGCAGCGCGGAGAGCATGCCCAGTCCCAGCAGATCGAATTTCACCAGACCTGCCGCGGCGCAATCGTCCTTGTCCCATTGCAGCACGCTGCGACCGGGCATCCGCGCCCATTCCACCGGGCATACATCGGCGATGGGCCGGTCGCAGATCACCATGCCGCCGGAGTGGATACCCAGGTGCCGGGGCAGGCCTTCGATATCGGCGGCCAGTGCCAGTACCGGTTCGGGGATATCGGTCCCGGTCTCCGCACCGACGCCGGTCCACCGGCTCACCTGTTTGCTCCACGCGTCCTGCTGGCCGGGGGCGAAACCGAGTGCGCGGGCGGCGTCCCGGACGGCGGATTTCCCGCGGTAGGTGATCACATTCGCCACCTGCGCCGCGTTCTCCCGGCCGTACCGGCGGTAGACGTACTGGATCGCTTCTTCGCGACGATCGGATTCGATATCGATATCGATATCCGGGGGGCCGTCGCGTTCGGGGGAGAGGAATCGTTCGAAGAGCAGTTTGTTCGCGACAGGGTCGACATTGGTGATGCCGATGGCGAAGCAGACCGCGGAATTGGCGGCCGAGCCCCGGCCTTGGCACAGGATGTCGTTTTCCCGGCAGAATCGCACGATATCGTGCACGACCAGGAAATACCCCGGGAACCCGAGCCGGTCGACGATCGCGAGTTCGTGTTCGAGCTGCCGGTAGGCGGCCGGGTTCGCGGCGGGTGGCCCGTAGCGATCGGCGGCGCCGCGGCGGGTGAGTTCGCGCAGCCAGGAGTTCTCGTCGTATCCGCCGGGTACATCGAACGGTGGCAGGCTCGGCGCGATCAAGCGCAGATCGAACGCGCATTCACGGGCCAGCCGGACCGAATTCGGTACGGCTGCCGGAAATTCCGCGAAGAGCCGGGCCATTTCCGCGCCCGAGCGCAGATATCCGCCACCGGCCGGGGCGAGCCAGCCGGCGATATCGTCGAGGCTGCGCCGGGCGCGGATGGCGGCCAGAGCCGCGGCGCGGTGTCCGCGGTCGGGTGTCGCGAAATGTGCCGCGGTGGTGGCGATCACCGGGACTCCGGCCCGCTCGGCGATCGCGGCCAGCGCGGCATTGCACTCGTCGTCGACGGGTAGACCGTGCCGGGTGAGTTCCACGGTCACCCGGCCGGTGCCGAACCGCTCGCACAGTTCCCGCAACTCCGCCTCGGCACGCCGCGGCGGACCGCCTGTGCGCAGATCCTGTTCCAGTGCCCGCCGGACCCGGCCCTTGCGGCAGCCGGTGAGTATCTGCCAGTGGCCACCGGCCGCGGTGGTGAGCGTATCGAGGTCGTAGCGCAGGATCCCTTTCTCGCCGGCCGCCATATGCGCGGCCGCGAGTTGCCGGGACAGCCGCCGGTATCCTTCTCGGCCACGGGCCAGGACCAGTAGATGTTCACCGTCCGGGTCGGGTTCGCCGGTGCGGGGTGCCGAATCCGTCTGCCGGGAACCGGTTTCCACCAGGGTGAGTTCGGCGCCGTACACCGCGGCGATGCCGTGTTCGGCCGCGGCTTCGGCGAATCGGACCACCCCGTAGTAGCCGTTGTGGTCGGTGAGCGCGATCGCCGAGAGTCCCAGTCGCGCGGCTTCGGCGACCATCTCCTCCGGCTGCGAGGCTCCGTCCAGGAAACTGAATGCCGAATGCGTGTGCAGTTCCGCGTACGGCACCAGCGGACCGGTCGGCGGCTCCGCCGGTTCGGGCAGATACTTCCCGCGACTGTTGCTCCAGGCCGGGGCGTCACCACCGTCCCCGGGGTACTGTCCGGGTTTCGACCGGCCGGACAGTACCCGCTCCATCTCGGCCCAGCTCGGCGGGCCGTTGCTCCATCCCATGCCGCGCGTCAGCAGGCGACCCGTTCGGTGGACTGGGCCTCCAGCAGGATCGCCACATGATCCACACCGGCCCGGATCACCCGCCCGTAGGCATCGTCGGCGAGCACGTTCGCATGTCCGCGTGCCAATGCCAGTTGCATCCGCGCCGCGTCGAAATCGCCTACCAGCCGGTGACTGTCGGCCAGGCTCAGATACAGCGACGGCAGGAATCCGAGTAGCCCTTCGCCGAGCGGAACACCGGGGACGAAGGCCGAGTCGAGCGCCCGGGTGTCCCAGAACAGCGCGTCTTCGGCGGTGTCCTGGACATCCGCCAGATGATGGGCCACCACACTCCGGGACAGCGGTTCCCCGGCCGTCCCGAGTTGATCCCACAGCTGGTGCAGCGCCTGTCGGGCTGCCTCCCGATTCACACCGCCGAGCCGCACCGCGGCATAGATATCCGCCATCCGATCGTCCGTCATGGTTCGAGTATCGCACATATGTTCGAATACCGAGAGTTGAAATCGAACCTGTTTTCGAACACCGGACCGACCCTGGCGCAGCTTCTTACTTTGGAGTAAGTTCGGCCCCGAAGACCTGCGCAAAGGGGCTGTTCATGAGCGAATCCGGGACCTACCAGGCAGAACATCAACTCGCCGGGCGGCACGTCCTCATCACCGGCGCCTCGTCCGGGATCGGGCGGGCCGCGGCACTGGCGGTCGCGAAGAAGGGCGCGGTGGTATTCCTGCTCGCCCGCCGCGAGGACGAACTCGCGACCGTCGTGGCGGAGATCCGGGCAGCGGGCGGCCGGGCCCACGGCTACCCCTGCGATATCACCGACACCGAGTCGGTCGAAGCGACCCTGAAGAAACTGCTCGGCGAGCACGAACGGGTCGACATGCTGGTGAACAACGCCGGCCGGTCCATCCGCCGGGCCATCCACCGCTCCACCGACCGACTGCACGACTACGAACGCACCATGGCGGTCAACTACTTCGGCGCGCTGCGGCTCACCCTGGCGCTGCTCCCACAGATGCGGGAGCGCGGCTTCGGCCATATCGTCAACATCAGCAGCGCGGGGGTCCAGGTGGCCACCCCGCGGTACTCCGCCTATCTGGCGAGCAAGGCCGCGCTGGACAAGTTCACCGAGGTCGCGGCGGTGGAGACCATGGCCGACGGGGTCACTTTCACCACCATCCACATGCCACTGGTCCGGACCCCGATGATCGCCCCGTCGGGTGACCAGGGACGAGCCGAATCACCGGAATGGGCTGCCGCGACCATTGTGCGCGCACTCACCGAACGGCCGCGGCGAATCGATGTACCGATCGGCACCCTCGGCGAATTCGGCGCGATGTTCGCGCCGCGGCTGCGCGATCTGGTCCTGCACCGCTACTACCGGATGATCCCGGACTCCCCCGCCGCCCGGGGCGAACGCAACGAACCCGCCCCCGCGGACCGGGCACTCCCGGATCCGGCCGGTGACACCACCGCGGTCGTGCGTCGCATCGACGACCACCGTCGCCCGGCGCCGGACCGGTCCCGCCGCACACCACTCCCCCGCGCGGGAGCCCGGGTAGCGCGGGGCACCGGGACCGCCCTGCGCCGCGCCGCCCGCTGGGTGCCGGGCACCCACTGGTGACCGATCCGGACCGCCCGGAAGGATCATCGATCGTGACCGATGAGCAGCACGCGGTACTCGACGCCGTACTCGACCTGGTGACCTCCCGCGGCGTAGCCGCGACGACATTGCGCCGCGTTGCCGATCACTGCGGCGTGGACGGGAAGACGTTGCGCCGCAGATACGGTGACCAATACGGCTTACTGATGTCGGCCGCCAAGGAACTCGAACTGGACCGCGACCGCCGCCTCGCGGCGATCGGGGACGGGCCGCGCAGCGATTCCGTGACCGACCGGCGCGACTATCTGGAGGCCACCGTCCGCACCCTCCTGCTCGATCCGGCCGACCGCCGACGCCTGCTGCTGCGCACCGAAATCGTCGCGAACGCCCGGCTGGTGAACGGAATGACAGCCGAGACGGAGTGGATGGGCACATCCACCCGGACCGTCGTCACCGCCGCGCTCACCCGGGCCGCGGTACCCGAGGTCGAACTCGAAACGGAGCGGCTGGTCGCGCTGATCAGCGGCCTGGCCTTCGAACTCGCCTATCCGCACGGCGCCGGTGCCGGCACGGCGGACCGGGTGGTGCGCCACCATATCGCCGCCCTCGTGCGCTGATCCGACGGTGTGGTGCGCTCTCAGAGTTCGAAGATCCGCTGCGCGGGCGGCAGCGGCCGGAACACCCCCGAGATCTGCGCGACCAACTGCCAGGGCCGTTCCCCGTCCAGCGAGGATTTCCCGTTGGTCCGGATGGCGCCGCTGAGGCCGCGGTCCGGATCGGCCCAGCCGTACTGGGTGGTGAAACCGCTGCGACCGAAATGCGCGGCGGTGTCGGGCCCGAATTTCGAACGGTGCCCGCCCAATTCGTATCCGGCGCGACTCACCCGGCCCGCCACCCCCGGTACCCGGGGTGCGGGCCGAACCGCGTCACGCAGGGTCTCGGCCCGCATGATCCGGACACCGTCGAGTTCCCCACCGCGCGCGAGGATCTCGTAGAACCGGGAGAGTTCGGCCGCGGTGGTCACCAGATTGCCCGACGGCAGTTCGGCGGTGAGGAACGCCCGGTTCGAATCCCGGTTCACCGCATCGGAGTCGAATCCCCCGCCCAGCGCCCGGCCCGCCACGAACGAGGCGATCTTCGACGGCGGCGGCCCCGTCTTCACACTCGGCACCACCGCGTCCACGTCGTCGGGCGCGACACCCAGGTTCGTCCAGCGGAAACCCAGCGGTTCGAGGACGCGCTCGGCGAGATGATCCCGGATCCGCTTACCGGTGGCCCGCTGCACCAGCAATCGCTGGATCAGCCCACTGGTGAGCGCGTGATACACCCGGAACCGGCCGGCCGGATAGCTCGGTTTCAGATCGATCAGCCCGCGCAGGCACAGGTCCTCGTCGAAAACCATCCGGTGACCACGGTAGGGGCGGGTCACGAACGGGACCCCCGCGGTATGGGTGAGGACATGCCCGATGGTGATGGCACCTTTACCGTTGGCGGCGAATTCGGGGATGTAATCGCTGACCGGGTCGTCGAATGCGAACGCGCCCTGCTCGATCAGCATGAACATCACCGCCGCGGAAACGCCCTTGGCGGTGGAGAATCCGCAGAACGGCGTATCGGTGGTCACCGGTACCCGCTCGGTGTCCGGCGCGTCCCCCGGCGCGTTCCCCCAGCCGTGGCCGATCGCCCGGTTCAGCACCACCCGCCCGTTGCGGCGCAGGCACACCTGGATCGCGGGCGTACTTCCCATCCGGTACCAGGCCCGCACCGATTCCCAGACACCTTCGATCTCCGCCCGGGTCGGCCCGCCGTCCCCGGGGTCCTCTTCCGGACCGACCGTGATGATGTCGTCCAGTTCGGCGGCGACCGGGACCAGGAGCGCGGTATCTGCCTTCACACGCCCCAGGGTAGCCACGCCGCCGGGATGGTGACGGGCACCGGGAACCCGGCGGGGCGGCTGCCCGGCGCGTCCACCACGCACCGCTCGTGACCAGGCGGTCCACCGCCGGACGGCCACCGTGACGGAGATCACCGATAGCCGTCCGGCTGAATTGTGCTCTGATCAATGGGAAGCAACCGCTTGTTTCCATCTGCCGGGAGGTGGCCGTGACATCGGTGAATCCGCGCCTTTCCCGGGCGCACATCTGGCTGCTCACCCTGTCGTCGATGGCGGTCGCGCTGGTCATCGCGGCCATGGCCGCTCTCTATACGGCACTTCCCGAGATCGCCGCCGATACCGGCGCCACCCAACAGCAGCTCACCTGGGTGGTCGACGGCTATACCCTCGCGCTGGCCTGCCTGGTCCTGTTCTCCGGCGCGCTGGGCGACCGGTTCGGCCGCCGCATCATGATGGTGCTCGGCCTGGTGGTGTTCGCCGCCGCGTCCGCGGTACCGCTGGCCCTGGACCAACCGCACTGGATCATCGTGTCCCGGGCCCTCGCCGGGGTCGGTGCCGCACTCGTGATGCCCTCCACGCTGTCGCTGCTCACCGGTGGATTCCCACCGGAACGGCGCGGGGTGGCGGTCGGGTTGTGGGCCGGAGTGGTCAGCGGCGGCGCGGTGCTGGGCATCCTCGGCTCCGGACTGCTGCTGCAGATCTGGTCCTGGCAGGCGATATTCCTCGCGATGACGATCGCCGGGGCGGTACTGGCGATCGCCGGTTGCACGGTTCCCGAATCGGTGGACGACACCAGGCCGCCGCTGGACTTCTGGGGCGGTATCACCGCGTCGGTCGCCGTCGGCGCCGTCGTGGTCGGAGCCATCGAGGCACCGGTACGCGGCTGGACCGATCCGCTCGTCCTGGGACTGTTCGGGGTCGGAGTGCTGGCCGGAGTCGGGTTCGCGACGGTCGAACTGCGGGTGCCGAATCCACTGCTGGATGTGCGGCTGTTCGCCGACCGCGGCTTCGGCAGCGGCGCGGTGAGCGTCGGCGTCCAGTTCCTGGTCGCCTTCGGCTACTTTCTGCTGTTCGTGCAGTACATGCAGCTGATCTTCGGGTACTCACCGCTCATGTCGGCGGTGGCGATGGCACCGATGATCGCGCCGCTGATCGCTATCTCGGTCGTCGCGCCGCGCCTGGCCGAACGGTTCGGTCTGCGGCTACCCACCTTCATCGGGCTGCTGTGCGTCGGCAGCGCGCTGATCCTCGTCTCCCGGACCACCGTGGACAGCACCTATCTCGATGTGCTCTGGCCGCTGCTGATCCTGAGCACCGGGCTCGGCCTGTGCACCGCCCCAGCGACCGCGGCCATCATCAACGGCACACCACCGGAGAAGCACGGCGTGGCCTCCGCGGTCAACGACGCCTCCCGGGAGGTGGGCGCGGCGATCGGTATCGCGATCTCGGGCAGCATCCTCGCCGTCGGCTACGCCGACCGGATCGCGCCGGCGCTGCCCAGTCTGCCCGAAGCGGCCCGCGGGCCGGTCGGTGATTCGCTGGCGGCCGCGCTCGAGGTCGCCGAGAAGGCCGGTCCGGTGGCGGATCCGCTGGCGGCGTTCGCCGCGGAGGCCTTCGTCCACGGCGCGCAGCAGGCCGCGCTGTCCCTGGGCATCCTCACCGTGGTGATGGCCTTCGTACTGGGCGCGTGGGCACCCGGACGCAAGACGGCCACCACAGCGTCAGCCACCGAGGATCCCGTGCTGATGGACCGATGACCACAGCGCGTACCCGAGCAGCGCCTGCGCCTCCTGTATCCGGTGCGCGCTGCGCGAACCGACCGTCAGGCACCGGTCCACCGCGTCCGCACGGGCCAAGGTTCCACCGTCGCCACCGGCGAACCCGACCGTGTACAAACCGCGGCGCCGCGCCTCCGCCAGCCCGGCCAGCAGATCCGGTGAATTCCCGCTCGTGGACATCGCGATCGCGATATCCCCGGCCCGGCCACGCGCCGCCAACTGCCGGGCGAACACCGATTCGAACCCGATATCGTTGCCGACCGCGGTGAGTACCGCCTCGTCGGCGGACAACGACCAGGCCGGCAACGCGACACCGTCCGGCGGCCGCGCGAACAACCCGGCGAGTACGGCGGCATCGGTGGCGCTGCCGCCGTTGCCGAAGGTGAAAAGCCGGCCGCCGCCGCTGAATCGGCGGGCCAGCTCCCGAGCGGCCGCGGCGATCCGTTCGGCGTTGTCCGCGAGGGCCCGGATGCGCAATCCGGCGCTCTCGGCGGCCCGCGTCCGCGCGCAGGCGGCGAGTTCGCCCAGCAGCACACCGGTTTCGTACGCGGTCACAGTCCCTCCTCCATACCGGCCGTGCTCACCGCCATACCCGCGTGCACCAGCACCAGATCACCGGTCCGCACCGGCTCGACGAAAGTCGTGGTGACGGTTTCGGTCCCGAGCGGGGTGCGGATACGTGCCGTGCCGTCGCCGAGCGGAGTAACCACTTCGCCCAAGCGGCCCTCGTCGCGGCACATCACCCGGTGCCGCGCCCGGCGCTCCGGTACCAGCAGTTCCGGATGGTCGAAACACCGCTGAGTGAGCTCCCACAGCAGGTGGTAGAGCAGCACGAGATCGCCGGTGGCCGACGTCCGCGAATCGGGACCGTCCAGCCACAGCAGATGGTCGGCGATCCGCGTGCACGGTCGCGGTCCCGAACCTATCCAGATGGTGTGCACGCCCCAGGCGGGACCGCGCAGGAAAAGCGACTTCACCTCGGTTTCGTTCGCGGCGGCGACCGCGACCACCATATCGCCGGGTCGCGCCGAAACCCGCGCGGTATCGACCAGATACGGCCCGGTCAGCGCGGCGGCGGGCAGGGCGCGTTCGCCCGTCGCCGCCGGGTGGACGAATTCGAGGGCGAGATGCTGGGCGTGCGGTTCCCAGGACGGGGCCACGCACCACAGCGTCGCGCCGGCCGCGAAGCGGCGGGCCAGCGCCAGCGCCGCCACCGCCAGATCGTCGGCCAGCTCGGGACCGAAGGCGGCGTCCGCCACGGAATCTCTCATCACGACTTCTCCCCACCGCCGGTGCCCACCGGCTCGACCGGGGCCGCTCCTGCGCAACCGGAGCTCACGTCGATCCGGTCCGGAATACCCCAACACATCTCAGTCCTCCTCTGGCGAACGGAAGCGATCGCCGAATCACGATGGCGTGCCGAGGTTTCCGGCCGTCGATCGTTGTTCAGCGCTATCGGTGCGGTACTACCCGGCTGTTACGGAAATACGAATCGGCGACCGCGCAACGTGCGGCCGCACCTACCCGAGCGCCGGTGTCCGGCGGAAAGAACTGCCGCGGTGCGCGATGCGGCTCGGCCACGCTACCCCGGGCGGCGGGCCCGGCCACAGCGCGGCCCGGATTCCGCGACACCCGAACGGCCCGGACGCGGCTTCTGCCACTCCGCCGGACCGCTGCGGCATTCTCGACCTGTCCGCCCCGACGCGAAAGGTCCACCACCATGCCCACCCCGAACATGTTCATCGTGTACGTCACCGACGCACCCGCTTCGGCCCGTTTCTACTCGGATCTGTTCGATATGGCACCCCAGTTCGAATCCCCGCGCTTCGTCACCTTCGAGTTGAGCGGGGGCGTGGACCTCGCCCTGTGGAGCGGGCACGCCGACCAGCTGGAGCACGCCGGTGCCCGCACCGCCGAGGTCTGCCTCAACCTCCCGGGCGATCCGGCCGCGATCGACCGGCAGTTCGAGCAGTGGCTGGCCCGCGGTGTGACGGTGGTCCAGGAACCGCACGACGCGGTGTTCGGGCGCACGTTCGTGGTCGAGGACCCGGACGGAATCCTGATCCGGGTCGCCCCCATCGACTGAAGCGGTTCGTGGAAACACCGACGAGGGCGCCCGGCCGCCCGGACTCGTTGTCCGGGCGGCCGGGCGCCGTTCCCTCACCTTCCGGTCACCCCGCGTGCGCGGCGCGACCGGGCGATCCATGACTATCTGACCGGCACCAGCGCCGTATCCGCGGAGCCTTTACCGGCGGAGTCGGTATCGGCGGCAGTATCG
>JABFXT010000900.1 GCA_013361595.1 Nocardia sp.
GGAGCCGATCACGATCACGCGATGCTCCTCGCGCACAACGGGCGTGCGGCGCCGCGGCGTGGTGCCGCCGGGGGCCGCGGTGGCGACGGCGGTGCCGGCAAGGGTGATCCCGGTCGCCGCTGCCGCTGTACCACTCAGAAATGTGCGCCGTGAGAATGCGGACAAGGAGGACCTCCGAAACAGCTGTGCACACGACTCCGTCGTGGCCGCCGCCCCGCCGCGCACCGTCGGCGGAACGCAGCGGTCGGGACAGCCGACAAGCGGAGTGCCCGAGGAGCTTTCCGCGGGCTGGCCCGAGGTTAGATACACGTCACAGCGAGTGTCAAGAACCTATCGGACGTTTGCCCAATTGCTCCGACATGACCCGCCCACGCCTTATCACACCAGCTCAGAGCCTTTTCGACGAGCCCGGAGATTGTGACATGGACACCTGTCCAGCGCAGGTGGAGGCCGCATTCTGCACAGAAGGAGACCGCATTAGCGCTGACGGAATCGCCATTTCGCGCTCACGGAAACGACGTTCAGGCCCCCTGCTCGAGTTCGGCCTTCATCCGCTCCAGGGTCCGCCGGATATTGCCTTCCTGGAACTCGGCGAAGCCCCGCTTTCCGGTCGCGATCCGGTCGAACCACAGGGCCGGTGTATCCGGCCACCCGGCGCGATCGTCGAACCATGTCTCGGTGATGCGGGTGCCCCCGGGCACCACATCGAAGCGGTATTCCCACGTGGCAACGGCTACGGGCAGCAACGGTTTCCATACACCCCAGCGACGGACCTCGAACACGAAGCGCCGCGGCCGTTCGGCCACCACCACCCGGCAACCGGTATGCCACCGCATGGGACCGCGCCGATTGGCACCCACGAACTCCATACCGGGATAGACGGGCCGGCCCGGTTCCGGAACCACGGCACCGGTGTTCTCCGGACTCCACCTGCCCATCTGCGTCAGATCGGTGACCGCGTCGTAGGCGGCCTCCGGATCGATGTCCACCACAATGCTGTCGGACACCTGAGTGGTCCGGGAAATTCTCACCACGGTCGTTGCTCCTTGTCGGGCCGCTTCGTCGTCGATCCTAGGCATGACGCCATGCGACCGGAGCGGGCGTCACGAACCCGGTGACCTCGCGCGGGACCCCGGGATCGATCCCGTCAGGAACCGGTGCCCACCCGGCCGTCGCCGGTGGTCGATCCGGATACCGGGCGGTCCGGGCCCGGCCCGAAGCCGTACTTCATCAGCGGCACGATCGCCGTCCGGACGAACGCGCGCGCGGCGGCGGCGTCTCCGAAATCCACCCCGGCGATCGGGGTCAACAGCAGCGAATGCGCCATCCGGGCGATCATCTCCGCCACCGGCCGCGTTTCGTAGCGGTCCAGCACACCCTGCTCCTGCCCGGTTTCCAGGACCGCCGTGATGTACTCGATCCCCTGCGACACCATCTCCGCACCGCGCACCGTATAGAAACCGAGCGCCTCTTCCGGTGCCACCGCGAGCAACTGGGTGACCAGCGGATGGGTCCGGGTCAGCCGCAGGATATAGAGCACCGTCTCCTCGATCTGCGCATCGATACCCGAGGTGGTGGTGGCGATCGTGGTGGCCTCACCGAGGATCCGGCCGATCTCGCGCAACAGGGCCGCTTCGATCAGATCGTCCTTGCCGGAGAACCGGCGATAGATCGTCACCCGGGTCACTCCGGCCCTGCGAGCGATATCGTCGAGGCTGCTGCGCCGGATGCCGACCTGCAGGATCCGCCCCAGGGTCGCGTCGAGGATCCGGTCGTCGACTACGTCGTAGATGCGGACCATACGGCGGAAGTATAGAGACGGTCCCGCCGGCGTTTCCGCGGCGTCGGCCCGGTCCAGCAGGGCGGCCACCGCTCGTTCGGCGCTCTGGGCGGCGCTCTCCATCGTGGCCGACCAGTCGGTACGGGTCCAATCACCGGCGAGCACCAGATTCGGCACCGAGGTCCGCTGGCCGGGGCGCAACCCATCGGTGCCCAGCACCTGCGAGAACGTGGCATTCGGCATCTTCACGACCTGCGCGTGCACCAGCTGTGCCGCCGCGGCTTCCGGATAGTAGCGACGGATCAGTGCCAGTTGCTCGGCGACGATCTCGTCGTTGCTCTTGTGGATCTGCTCGTAGGCGCCGCTGGTGGTGAGGCAGTAGAGCCAGGCACCGTCGGGAGCCCGGCCGTGCATCCGCTGCCGGTCGAACACCTCGTCGATCACCCCGGTGCCACCGATCAGCGCCTCCATGGCGGCCTGGGTGCGCAACGGCCGGTCCAGGTACAGATTGGTGCTGACGATCGGCGTGACGCCCAGTTTGTCGGCGGCCGCGTAGATCTCGGCATGTTCGGGCAACTGGTCGAGCAGGCCGCGGATCCGCGAATTCGGTACCGCGCACACCACCGCGTCGGCCGGGATCTCGGTACCGTCGGCCAGCTGGACACCGGTGACCAGACCGTCGGTGATCACTATCCGGCGGGCCACCGTCCGGAAACGGACGTCGACGCCGTACTTCTCGAACACCCGCTCGGCGCCGGTGATGTAGAGCGTGTCCAGATCCACGGTCGGATAGCCGATGGTGACACCCACCCGGTCCTGCGCACCGATCCGGATACCGGTCGCCAGCACATCGGCGAAGATCTTGGCCGACTCCCGCTGGACCGGTTCCGCGGCGATCCCCAGGGCCAGCCAATCCCACAGCGCCTCACGTGCTTTCGCGGGCATACCCACCCGTTCGAACCACTGTTCGGTG
>JABFXT010000342.1 GCA_013361595.1 Nocardia sp.
CGGTCGGGGGCACGAAAACCACACTTCCTCTTCGCTTTTCGGAAAATCTCGTGTTCCGGACCGGGCGCCGCACCGCTGCGCGCCACCCGCCGGCGCGGTTCCGGACGGCTGCCCACCGCGGGCCGACCGAGGGCCGACCGGGTCGGTGACCAGGACGTACAGTGAACGGGTGCGCCTACTCGTCACCGGTGGAGCCGGGTTCATCGGAGCCAATTTCGTCCAGCACACCGTCGCCGAACGGCCGGATACGACGGTGACCGTGCTGGACGCGCTCACCTACGCCGGCAACCGGGCCTCGCTCGACCCGGTGGCCGACCGTATCGACTTCGTGCACGGCGATATCGCAGACCTCGACCTGGTCGACGAACTGGTCAGCGGTGTCGACGCGGTGGTCCATTTCGCCGCGGAATCACACAACGACAATTCGCTGGCCGAGCCCTGGCCGTTCGTGCAGACCAATATCGTCGGCACCTACTCCCTGCTGCAGGCGGTCCGCCGCCACAATGTGCGCTACCACCACGTTTCCACCGACGAGGTCTACGGCGATCTCGCACCGGAGGACCCACCGTTCTCCGAACGCACTGCCTACAACCCGTCCAGTCCCTACTCGGCGACCAAGGCGGCCAGCGATATGCTCGTCCGCGCCTGGGTGCGGTCCTTCGGTCTGCGCGCCACCCTGTCGAACTGCTCCAACAACTACGGGCCGTATCAGCATGTGGAGAAGTTCATCCCGCGCCAGATCACCAACCTGATCGACGGAGTGAGGCCGCGTCTCTACGGTGCCGGGCACCAGATCCGGGACTGGATCCACGTGGAGGACCACAATCGCGCGGTCTGGGATGTGCTCGAACGGGGCCGGATCGGCCGCACCTACCTGATCGGGGCCGACGGGGAACTGGACAACCGGACCGTGGTGGAATTGCTGCTCGCCGAATTCGGCCGGGAACCCGGCGATTTCGACCATGTCACCGATCGCGCCGGGCACGATCAGCGCTATGCGATCGACGCGAGCCCGTTACGGGAGGAACTGGGCTGGGAACCGCGGTACGCGGACTTCCGGGCCGGACTGTCGGCCACCGTGGCCTGGTACCGCGACCACGAATCCTGGTGGCGACCGGTGAAATCCGCCACCGAACGCGCCTACGCCGAAGCCGGGGAACGGACGATCTCCATCCGGTGAACGTCCTGCCCGGCCGGCTATACCCCGCGCCATCAGGGCAGATGCGATCCGCGGAAACCCCGTGGTAGCCCACCGGCCGGCCCTCGAGATCCCGGCGCAACCACCGGCGTCGAGTTTTACGAGACACCTGAAAGGGTTGAGGCCCGTCTCGCCGTTCAGGCCTCGAAGCGCATGCGCGAAGCGCAAGTCTCGAGGCCTGAACGGCGAGACCAAGGGGGCCTCGACCCCGCGCGCGCCAGCGCGCCGAAAACACAGCACCTTCGCGAGCAGGTCGCAGGCGGCGCCGAAAACTCAAGCCCAGACGTACATGTGGTACTTCGCCACCGAGGTGAACAGTGCGATCAGTGCGGCGACGACGATGGTCACCGCGGCGTAGCGGCCCGGGGCGCGGTCGCCGGGGCCGCGGAGCCGGAACGGCATCCAGCGCAGCAGTACCGCGAACGATACGATCGCCAGCGGAACGAAGTAGCGACCCTGTACGCCGTCGATGATGTAGTAGCCGACCGGGGTGAAGGACATGTAGAGCGTCACGTAGATCATGGCCACACTGGCCGCCATGGTCAGCGCGACCGCCAGCGTGCGCCGGAAATCCGGCAGCGCGAACCGCTCCGCCATTCCGATGCTCACCGCGAAGGCGAGCAGGCAGGCCACGACCGCGGTGGCGGGTACCTCGATATAGGCGAAGCCCAGTTCACCGAAGAATTCGGTGAACCATTCCTGGTCGCGCCGCAGGATGCTCTCCCAGAAGGTGCGCAGGAAGCCGAACGGGTCGGTGATGATGCCGGTCAGCTGTTCGCCGGTATCGACGGTGTACCACTGGTGGCGGGGCCGCATCAGGCTGGTGCCCTCGCCGGTGGGGGCGGCGATCTTCATCCATACGGCGAATCCGAGCGCACCGAGCCCGGCGCAGGCCCAGGTGAGCCAGCGGCGCCAACCGTCCAGTCCCAGCCGGGCGGCGGGGATCAGCACCACCAGCATGGCCAGCAGAACATAGGTGGGTTTGCACAGGGGCAGCAGGATCGCGGTGGCCAGTACCGCGGTGGCTTCCACGCGGCCCAGCCGCTCGCCGAGGAACAGGCCCTTCACCAGCAGTACCGAGACGAGTACGGCCAGTGCGTTGGTGAGGGTGTCGGCGGTGACCGTACCGGCCTGGAAGACCGCGATGGGCAGGACGGCGACGGTGAAGGCCAGCCACTGGATCCGATGCCGGCGCAACGCCCACAGCGCGAAGCCGACGACGAGCAGATACGCGGCCAGTCCGGACAGCCGGGTGAGCCGGACCATGGTGCCGGCATCGGCGTCGATCAGCTCGGCGAACCGGATCCCGATCGCGTTGGGCACGTAGGGGACCGCGGAATAGGCGGCGGTGTTGGTGAACCAGACGATCTTGCGCTCATCGGTGAGAGGGGCGTCGCCGAGCCGCTGGTAAGCGCCCGGATCGGCCACATCGGGGTACGGTTCGCCGGGGTTGTGGGTGTAGTCGTTCAGCGCGTAACCCATCAGCGCCTCGACCGCCGCCGGCACCTCGCCGCCGTAGGAGACACCCCGGTCGTCGTCGATACGC
>JABFXT010000292.1 GCA_013361595.1 Nocardia sp.
CCTTCCGGGTGCGCCGCTCTCGTCCCGCGGCCGGCCGTGCCGGTTTCCGGAGTGAGCGATAGGCCCCCTGTGGTTCATGCTGTCCCCCCCGCTGCCCCGTCGGGAGCCGGACCGTCGGCAGAGCTAGGCTTTGGAGCGTGATCCTGCGTCGTGACACCACCGGTTCGGACGTACCCGCGTCCGATACCGTCCGTACCATCCGGCCGCCGTCACCGCATCCCTCCGGGGCCCGGCCGCCGGAGATTCCGGCGGAGTTGGTGCCCAGGCATGTCGCGCTGGTGATGGACGGTAACGGGCGGTGGGCGCAGGAGCGCGGGCTGCCGCGTACCGCGGGCCATGAAAAGGGCGAGGCCGTGCTCATGGACACCGTCGAGGGTTGTATCGAGATCGGTGTGAAGTGGTTGTCGGCGTATGCGTTCTCCACCGAGAACTGGCGGCGCAGCCCCGATGAGGTGCGGTTTCTCATGGGGTTCAATCGGGATGTGATCCGGCGGCGGCGCGACGAGATGCACGAGATGGGTGTGCGTGTGCGCTGGGCCGGGCGGCGACCGCGTCTGTGGCGCAGCGTGATCAAGGAGCTGGAGACCGCGCAGGAGCTCACCAGGGACAATACGGTGATGACGTTGACCATGTGCGTCAACTACGGCGGCCGCGCCGAGATCGCCGACGCGGCACGGGAGATCGCGCGCCGGGTGGCGGCGGGGGAGATCGATCCGGACAAGGTCGGTGAGGATACGATCGCCCGGTTCCTGGACGAGCCGGATATGCCGGATGTGGATCTGTTCCTGCGGCCGTCGGGGGAGTTCCGTAGTTCGAATTTCCTGATCTGGCAGTCCGCGTACGCGGAGTTCGTCTATCAGGCGACGTTGTTCCCGGATTTCGATCGGCGCAATCTGTGGGATGCCTGTCTCGAGTACGCGCGCCGTGATCGCCGGTTCGGAGGCACCAAATGAGTAGTGAGGCCGAATCCGGTTCGCTGGCACCGGATGTGGAGTTGAAGGCCCGCGCCGGGGCGGGGCTGGGGCTCTACGATATCGATGTCCGGGTCGACAACGACGGTTCGCTGCGGTTCGATTTCCAGGGTGCGTTGTGCTCGTTGAGCGCGTTCACCCTGACACCGGGCCTGGATGTGTTGTCGTTGACGTGTGTGCTGGCCTGGGATCGGCCGCTCAAACCGCAGTTGCACAAGCGGGTGGCCGAACGGAACGCGTCGTTGCAGTTCGGTTCGATCGCGGTGATCTCGCACGGCAAGCTCGCCGATGTGATCTTGCGGTACACCTTCCCGGCGGCGGGTCTGGATGATCCGGCGTTGACGACGATGCTGCTGCTGGTGCTCGGTGGCGCTGGTGAGGCGCGTAAGGGTTTGTTGCCCTGATCCGCTCGGTCAGGCCGGGTCGGCGACCGTGGTGGGTTCGTGCCGCGGTCGGGTTCCGGGCGTGCCGTAGGGGAACAGTGTCTCGACCCCGCGCAGGTACTCTTCGCGGACCGGGTCGCCCAGGATCAGGTGCTGGAGTACGAATCCGGGGAGCAGCCCGAACAATGCGGCGGCCACCGCGTCGAGATCGGCGTCGGGTGGTAGCCATCCGGCTGTGCGCATCCGCTCGGCATATGCGCGCCACATTCCGCGGATACCGGCCAGCGTCTGCCGGACCGGTGCCGCCGCGTCCTCGTCGATCAGTGCCAGCGACCAGGCTTGTGGGGCGAGCCGGATCCGGCCTTCGGGGCCGCTCTGGGCGCTGATCCAGTCCGTCATCTGCCCGACCAGTTCGGCGGGGGTGGGTAGTGGATCGCTGTCGATGACCGCGGTCATCTGGGCACGGATATCGCCGGCGGCGGTGGATGCCAGTGCGATGACCAGTTCGTCCTTGCTCTTGAAGTAGCGGTAGACCGCGCCCGCGGAGAGTCCCGATTCGGTGAAGACGTCCTGCATCGAGGTCTGGTGGAAGCCTTTACGGACGAAGCAGATCCGGGCGGCGTCGAGGATCTGCTGGCGGCGGCGTTCCAGGTGTTCGTCACTGACTCGGGGCATGCCTCCAAACTAAAACGAATGTTCGTTCTTGACAAGGCGCCGGGCCGGTGGGACGGTGAGTGCACAAAAAGAACGAGCCTTCGATTTTCTGGGGAGAACCTCATGAACGTCATCCAGCGCGCGGTGGCACTCGGGGTGGGTGCGGCTCTGCTGCAAGCGCTGATGTTGATCGCCTTCGCATGGCCGGCGACCAATATCGCGCCCCGCGACCTGCCTTTGGCGGTGACCGGCCCACAGGCGGCAATGGTCGAGTCCCGCCTCACGGGGCAGAACCCGGGCGCCTTCGAGCTGACCGTCGTGCCGGACGAGGCGGCGGCGCGCGAAGCGATCGGTGATCGCGAGGTCTACGGCGCGATTGTCACCGGCGGCGGCGCACCCCGGGTGCTGGTCGCCTCCGGCGCGGCCCCGGCGGTGGCCCAGCAGCTCACCCAGATCGGTCAGCAGATGTCGGGCGCACCCGCCGCGCCGGTGGAGGACGTGGTCCCGGCCGACCCCGACGATCCGCGCGGCGCCGGATTCGGTGCCATGGCCCTCCCGCTGGTCATGGCGGGTATCGCGGGCGGCGTGCTGCTGACCCTCCTGGTTCCCTCGGCCGGTGGACGCGCGCTGGGCGTACTCGTCTTCGGTATCGTCGGCGGCCTGCTCAGCATGGTGGTGACCCAGACGTGGTTGTCCATAATCCCCGGTGAATACCTCGCTCTGTCGGTGGTCGCC
>JABFXT010000652.1 GCA_013361595.1 Nocardia sp.
CTCATCGACCACGGAATGGTGCCGGTGTAGCGGTACTGCTTGCCCTCGACGACCATCATCGCCTCGCCGTCGGTGTACTGCTTGTAGCTCGGCACCCCGTAGTCCTGCATCAGGGCGCGGATCCGATCCTGACCGGGTCCGATCCAGGCCCCGCCGCGGTCGATCCAGGATCCGTCGGGCCGGGTCTCGGTGAAGGTCCGCCCGCCCAGCCGGTCGCGGGCCTCCAGCAGTGTCACGCTGCGGCCCGACTGTTTCAGTCGCAGGGCCGCGGTCAATCCGGCGAATCCCCCGCCCACCACGCAATAGTCGACGTCTGTCATCAGCGCCGCCTCGGGTCGAAGTATCGTGCGCGGCCACCCGGCGGGCGGGCGCACCGGTCGGCGCACCACGTACGGGTGCGCACCCAGAAAGAACGGTTAGCGCTTCGAGCTGTATCGCAATTCTAGAGCCGGCGGCGGTTCGCGGCTTTCCGGGTGTTCACGGCGCGGCCGCGGCCGGTGGGCGTGACCCGGGGCGCCTGGCAGCATCGTGGCAGTGGCAGCCAGCACGGGATCGGTACCCCGCTTCGAAGTCGGCGACGGATACGCGGTCTTCCGTGGGGCGACGACGGACGGCCCGCTGCACCGGCACGCCGGGTGCTCGCCTCCGCGGCCGGGCGGGCTCGGCCACCCGGAACTGTGGATCGCCGAACTGGTCCGAGGCCGGTCCGCCCCGGAATATCTGTTACGGAACTATCATGGGTTCATGACCAGCATGACCTCTGTACGCGCCGAACCGGACTTGTCGTTCCTGCTCGACCGCACCAGCCATGTCCTGCGCACCCGCATGGCGGCGGCGCTGGCGGAGATCGGGCTGACGGCGCGGATGCACTGTGTGCTCGTCCATGCCCTGGAAGAAGAGCGCACCCAGGCGCAACTCGCGGCGATCGGCGATATGGACAAGACCACGATGGTGGTCACCGTGGACGCGCTGGAGAAGGCCGGGCTGGCCGTGCGGCGTGCCTCCACGACCGACCGCCGGGCCAGGATCATCGCCGTCACCGACGCCGGCCGCGAGGCCGCCGAGCGCAGTCGGCGGATCGTCGACGGTGTGCACAACGCGGCGCTCGAATCGCTGCCGGTCACCGAGCGGGAAATCCTGGTGCGGGCGCTGCGGACGCTGGCCGAGGGGCATCTCGCCGAGGCGGTGGAAGCACCGTCCGCCGTCCGCCGCGCCCGCCAGTAGTTCTCCAATAGATTGTCTGCAACGAAACTATCTACTACAGTCTCTCCTGTCGGGTTCCGGACAGGAGAACACCATGAGCTACCCCGCACGTCTCGCCCTCGCGGTCCTATCGGCCGCTACTCTGATGACCGTCCTCGACGGCAGCATCGTCACCGTGGCCCTTCCGGAAATCCAGCGTGACCTGGGATTCACGGCCGCCGGACTGAGTTGGACGGTGAACGCCTACCTGATCGCTTTCGGTGGGCTCCTGCTGCTCGGCGGGCGGCTGGGCGATCTGGTCGGTCGCAAAACGATCTTTCTGATCGGGAACGCCGTGTTCACTGTGGCGTCACTGCTCGCCGGTGCGGCCACCACTCCCGCGATGCTGATCGCGGCCCGCTTCCTCCAAGGGGTGGGCAGTGCCTTCGCTTCCGCTGTCGCGCTGGGCATTCTGGTGACACTGTTCACCGAGAACCGGCAGCGTAAGACCGCGATCGGGGTCTTCGGCTTCACCGGTGCCGCGGGTGCCGCGATCGGCCAAGTGCTCGGCGGTGTACTGACCGACGCCGTCGGCTGGCACTGGATCTTCCTGATCAACGTGCCGATCGGCCTGGCCACGGTGGCCCTGGCGATCGCGGTGCTGCCGGCCGATCGGGTGATTCGCGCCGGTCGCGGTGCCGATCTGCCCGGTGCCACGCTGGTCACCGCTGGAATGATGCTCGCCATCTACACGGTGGTCGAGATCGAGGACCACGGCTGGTCCTCGGGTCACACCCTCGGATTCGGTGCTGTATCCCTCGCCCTGCTGGCGCTTTTCGTCGTACGGCAGTCCCGCATCGGCGACCCCTTGCTCCCGCTGCGGATCTTCCGTTCCCGCAATGTCTCCGGGGCCAATCTGGTGCAGATGCTCACGTACTCGGCCATGTTCGCCTTCCAGGTGCTGCTCGCGCTCTATTTGCAGCGCGTGCTGGGATACGGAGCGCTGGAGACCGGCCTGGCCATGCTGCCCGCCGCTGTGGCGATCGGCGGGGTATCGCTGTTCGCTTCGGCTCGGGTCACCGCCCGATTCGGTGAACGTTCCGTGCTGATCGCAGGTCTGCTGCTCCTGATCGCCGCCATGCTCCGGCTCGCCTGGTTGCCGGTGCACGCGTCCTATGCGCTGGATCTGCTGCCGGTGATGGTGCTGATCGCCGGGGCCGGGCTGGTCTTTCCCGCTCTCATGGCGCTGGGAATGTCCGGTGCCGATGCCGACGACGCCGGACTGGTCTCCGGGCTGTTCAACACCACCCAGCAGGTCGGAATGGCGCTCGGTGTCGCCGTCCTGAGCACTCTCGCGGCCTCCCGCGCCGCCGTTCTTCTGGACTCCGGTGCTCCCGACGCCGATGCCCTGACCGGGGGTTATCGGATGGCTTTCGCCGTCGCGGCCACCCTGCTGGTGGCTGCGCTGGGTGTCGCGACGGTGATGCTGCGCCCGGTGTCCCCGGTCGCTCTTCCGGCCCATGCGCCCGCCGAAACCGCTTCGGCTACC
>JABFXT010000700.1 GCA_013361595.1 Nocardia sp.
CGGCGGCCTGGGCTTCGCGGCGGCACTGCGAGCTGTGCGTACCGATCGGCCGCGCCACCAGTGGCTCGCGTTGCTCGGTATCTGCCTACTGAATCTGCTGCTACTGGTCGTGTACGGCCGGATGTCCGGAAGCCTCTGAACAACAGCCGGTTCGGTCGGGCATCGTGAACGGCTGCCGACCTCTTGGTGGTGCACGGGTCGGGCCGGATATCGTCTCTCCTCGTCCGCTGTGGTGGTCGGTCCGAGGAGCGTTTCTTGTCGATCCCGCCCGATGGGGGCCAGTTGAGGCGGCTCCTGCTGCGTGAGGTGAGCCGAGTGATGCGAAAGGTGGCCGAGGCCACCGAGAGCGCAGTCCGCCCCTTCGGTCGTCGTGCGAGTGCGGGAGCGGACAGTCTCGGGGAAGCCGATCGGGGCTTCCACCACACCTCCGACGGCGGCGGGGACCCGCGGGCCGCGGGCCCCTGGCCCGATGGGCAGATACCGGGCCACCCGGGAAACGACCCGCGGCGGCCGTTCCGGATGGTCACCTGGAATATCGCCGGTGGCAGACGTTCGTTGTCCTGGGACGCCTTCGATTACGACGACATGGATCTGCAGTATTTCGCGGAGCGATTGCGGCGGCTGCAACCCGACGTGATCAATGTGCAGGAGTCCGAGATCGGCGGTAGCGGCTCCACCGCGCGGAAACTGGCCGAGCTCCTGGGGTACCCGCACGTCTTCGAGACCGGGACGTGCCCCTCCCATCTCGGAGATCCCACCAAAACGTTGAGTCTGGCGGTGCTCAGCCGATTGCCCATGGAAGGCGCGCGGGCGCAGCGATTGCCGACCACCCGCCTGGATCTGAAGGTGGGCGGCAATTCGGTGGAGCCCTACGACCGTTATGCG
The DNA here is from genome assembly GCA_013361595.1 of Nocardia sp. Lineage (GTDB taxonomy): Bacteria > Actinomycetota > Actinomycetes > Mycobacteriales > Mycobacteriaceae > Nocardia. Next base: position 886 of record JABFXT010000700.1, read on the forward strand.
CAGCGAGTCACCGTCGGCGGGGTCGATGTGGTGAATCTGCATCCGACTCCACTGGGTTTCTTCGGGCACAGTTACGAGGAGGGCGACGGTGCCGCGCATGCCGCGGAGATCGGTTCGGCGGTAAACGAACTGATCGACGGCCCGACAGTGATCGCCGCGGACCTCAACACCGACCGCCCGGCCCTGGTGTACGGGCGGATGTTCGAGGATATGGGTATGGATTCGGCGCTCGACACCGACGCCAGAACCGTTCCAGGTTGGGACGGTGCACCCGACCAGATCTATTCCTCTCGTGAATTCCGTACGGTCGGTAGCGGGGTCGTCGCCACCGGCACCGACCACCATCTCGTCTGGGCCGACCTCGAGATTACCGACGCGCGCACCCTCGACACGCTGGCGGCGGCCCGGGAGACCGGCGCGTAGCCCGGCAGTCCTGGGCTTTTCCGGCCCGGTGGCCCGCTACCCGGCTAAGGTCGAACTGTCAGCGAAAACTATTCTGACGCAGGGTGAAAGAAGGCTATGCCATGCCCGATATCGGTCGCGGCGGCGTACGCAATCCGTGGACGCAGCCGACCTACGGTTACTACAACAGTTCTTTCGAGCAGACACTCACCGAGAAGGACGCCGCCGGCGGATTGACGGTGATGCGATTGACCATCAACAAGGACTCGGCCCCGCCACTGCACTATCACACGCGCGAGGACGAGTTCTGGGTCGTGACCGCGGGCCGGGCCCGGTTCTGGCTGGGCGGTACCACCCTGGCCGATTGCGCTGTGCAGGAGGCCGATCCGGGCGCGTTCGTATTCGGGCCCCGTAATGTCCCGCACACCTTCCAGACCATCACCGAGACCGCCGAGGTCCTCGTCGGCAACACTCCGGGTGCGCTGGAAGGGTACTTCCAGGGTGTCGGTGCGGCGGAGGTCCGCCACGACGAGGACAACTCCGACTTCCTGGAGGGGTTCGGGGTGTACTTCATCGGTCCGCCGCCGGTCTGGAGTGAATGGAACCGCGGGTAGCCCGGGTCGGTTTCGCTGCGGGGTCTTTCGCGGCCGTGCGCTGCCCGCGTCGCCGGGTCAGGGGGCCGGCTGAAGGCGCCAACGTTGGTACGCGCCGCCGCGCGGAGCCATCTTCAGGGCGCGGGCGGCCGGTACGTAGGTGAGCACCGATTTCGGATAGCCCTCCTCGAAGAGGTAGCCGTCCTCGATCTTCCACCGCGCCGCGAGCGATGATCGCGAATCGACCAGGCGCGCATCGATTCCGCCCTGTGCGGGGATATTGCCGTAGGACAGCGCGAAATATCCGCGGCTGTCTTCGCGGACGGCGTTGAGCAGGTGATTGTGCACGCCGGAAGCCGTGCTCGCACCGCTGGAATCGAAGAACCAGCGTTGCCGGGTGGATCCGTTGCAGCCGAACATGGCCAGGCCGGGATCGGTGACCACGCTCGCCCGGTCGCTGGGACCGTTGTACTCCCGCTGCCGCCAGGCGCCGTCGTATTCGTAGTACCGGCCGGGTTCGCTGGCCAGGCAGAGTCGCGATTCCTCGTTGCGCAGGGCGAAGTTGCCGCCGGGGAATCCGTTGGCGATGCTCGTGGGGCCTCGCCGCAGCGGCTCGGCGCCGGTCAGTTCGACAGCGGGTGTCGCCGCGGAGTGGGTCGCGACGAGTAGGCCGGCGATCACGGCGACGAGTGACAGCGAGCCGCCGAATACTCTTGTCGGGATCATGCGCGAAAGCTATCAACGCTTCGGCCGTGAGCATCGATGGCGCGCGGAAACCGCAGGGGAGTAACTACATAGACGTAACGATGGATACGGCGCGGCCGGCGCTCAGGGGGCCTGGATGGCGGTG
>JABFXT010000232.1 GCA_013361595.1 Nocardia sp.
GGCCGCGCACGCCGGAAAAGGTGCGCCGGGTCCGGCTCTCGTCGAGATGAACCGCAAGATCACCGCAGCTCTCGACGCGGCGTGAGCGCCTGATCCGGTCGGATCGTCCGGCCCGCGGCGGAGTTCACGCCTGCGGCTGTGGAATTCGGGGCGTCGCGGCCGCGCCCGCCGCGGACCGGGCGAGTACCCATACGGCGATACCGGCGAGCGCGTACAGCGCCCCGGCCAGGCAGCATGCCCACCATCCCCATCGGCTGTACGCCCAGGTCGTGGTGATCGCGCCGAGCGCCGAGCCGAGTGAGTAGAACGCCATATAGGCGCCGATGACACTTCCGGAGCGGTCCGGGTGCGCTGTGGTCAGGAGATGCTGGCTGCTGACATGCACTGCCTGGACGGCGAAGTCGAGCACCACGATACCCAGGATGAGCAGCCACAGGGTCGGTCCGGTCCGGGCGATCAGGAGCCAGGAAGCGGCCAGCAGCACCAGTGCCCCGCCGGTGATCGATTGGGCACGACCGGCGTCGGCCCACCGGCCCGCCCGGGTGGCGCCGAGCGCTCCGGCGATTCCTACCAACCCGTCGAGCCCGATCTCCGTGCTGCCCAAGTTCCAGGGTCGCGCACCGAGCGGTAGCGCCAGACCGCTCCAGAGGGTTCCGAAGGATGCGAAGAGGAAGAAGGCGATCACACCGCGGCCGAGGAATATCGGGTCGCGGCCGAACCGCGCCATCGATGCCAGGACCTGCGGGTATCGGGCACCCGAGGTCCTGGGGTCGGGCCGCAGACACAGCCGGACTGTCCCCGCGAGCACCACGCAGGCCACCGCGAGTAGGACGTACACGGCGCGCCAGCCGACGGTGTCGCCCAGCGCACCGGCCAGAACGCGGATTCCGAGGATGCCGATCACCACTCCCGAGGTGACCGCGCCGATATTGCGGCCCCGGTCCTGCGGTGGCGAGAGGGCCGCCACGTACGCCACGGTCACCTGTACGACGACCGCGAATACCCCGGCCACCGCGAGCCCGGCCACCGCGACGACCGCGTTCGGCGCGGCAGCCGCGAGCGCGGCGCCCACGGCGGTGAGCAGCAGGTGTCCGGTGATCAGGAGTCGCCGGTCCATGATGTCGCCGAGTGGAACCAGCAGCACCAGACCGGCGAAGTAGCCGATCTGCCCGGTCGCGACCAGCCGGCCGAGCGATTCCGGTGCCAGTCCCAAGTCGGCACCGGCCGCCCCGAGTACCGGCTGGACGGCGTAGATCGTGGAAACCGCGATGGCGCACACCGTTGCCAGGACGAGTCGCTGTGACGTCGCGACGGCCATACCCACCTCCAATTGGTAGCAAATTGAAACCAATCGAGCGTATGGCAGAATGGTTTCGAATTGCAACCGATCGAGTCGAGAGGGAAGTGATGGCATCGAGCCTCGGCGCCGACCGCGACTGGACCGATCCCGCCTGTCCGGTGGCCCGCACGATCGACCTGGTCGGTGACCGCTGGAGCCTGCTGATCGTCCGCGACGCCATGGAAGGCGCGACATCGTTCACGGAGTTCCGGCAGCGGCTCGGTATCGCTCGCAATATCCTCGCCGACCGCTTGCGCCGCCTCGTCGAGTACGAAATCCTCACCACCAGTACGGCTCCCGGTGGCAAGCGGCAGGTCTACGAATTGACCGCCGCGGGCGCGGATCTGTTCACGACAATCGTCGCGTTACGGCAGTGGGGTGAGCGCCACGCCTTCGCTGCCGGTGAGCCCCATTCGGCGCTCACTGATCTCGCCGGCGCCGAACTCGTGGAACTGAGCCCGCGCAACCCTGCCGGTGACCGGCTCGGCGCCGCGTCGACCCGGGTGCGACGCGTCGAGTCGCGGTGATGCCCGGGGGATCGGTGTGCCCGCCGATTCGTGGGCGTCGTCGTGGCCCGGCGTCGCGGATTGCGCGTCTGCCCGGGTGATCTGTGTGTGCCGGGTCGGCGGGTGGGCCCGCGCGCGTCGCCTGCCGGGTTACGAGGGCCTGTCGGGAGCTCGGAGAGATTCGAGCCAGCGTAGGAGGCGAGTGCCTTCGCGGGTCATGATGTCCGGGTCGCGCAGGGCGTTCGCCATGAGCGACATGCCCTGGTACGCGGAAACGAAGGTGAGGGCCAGATCGTCCGGGTCTCGAAGGCCCAGCTCGCGGAATTGTCGTGCGGCCCAGTCCAATAGCCGCCGGATGACGACGCCGGCCTCGGCGTCGAGGATTCCGTCCGCGCGCTTGTCCAACTCGACGGCCAGGGTGCCGGTGGGGCAGCCGAAGCGGGCGGCGATATCGCGCTGGTCGATCCAGGCTCCGATCAATGCCGCGAGGCGGTCGTGGGGATCGGCCAGCTGGTCCAGCCGGTCGGTGAGTTCGTCCAGATGTGCGCTGTGTTCGGACAGTGCGGCCTTGACCAGCTCGTCCTTGGTCTTGAAGTAGTAGTACACGTTTCCCACCGGGACATCGGCTTCGCGTGCGATATCGCCGAGGGTGGTGCGTTCGACTCCTTGTTCGTGCAGGACCCGCGCGGCCGCCGACGTCAGTCGCTGACGTTTCTGCGACGCTCCGACCCGCCGATTCACTGAGTTGGTCACCCAACTAACTATAGACAGCCCTCACTCCGCCTGTTAGCTTCATACTTAGTTGGTCAACTAACTAAGAAATGGAGTCATGATGATCGCAGTGACCGGAGCCACCGGCAATATCGGCAGGCCGCTGGTGCG
>JABFXT010000097.1 GCA_013361595.1 Nocardia sp.
GCACCAGCGTCACGGTGGAAGTGGACAGCCGGTTCTCCGGCACACCCCCCCTCACCACCCGCCCCGCGACCATCCTCGCGGTGGTGCTCGCCGCCGTCGCGCTGGCCGCGCTGCTACGACTCGACCGCTCGGACGGGCGCCGGGCGCGGCGGCTGCTGCCGCGGCGCCGGCGGACCCGCACCGGTATCGACGCCGCTGTCCTCGCGACCCTGCTGCTGTGGCATTTCATCGGTTCCACCACCTCCGACGACGGCTACCAGTTCGGAATGGCCCGCACCTCGCTGGTCTCCGGATATATGGCCAACTATTTCCGGTTCTTCGGCGTCCCGGAGAACCCGGTCGGCACGCCGCCCTACGACGTGATCGCCCAGATGACCGAGATCAGCACCGCCAGCCCCTGGGTGCGCCTGCCCACCCTGCTGGCCGGTGTCCTCGCCTGGCTGGTGCTGAGCCGCGAGGTGATCCCCCGGCTGGGCGCCGGGTTGCGACGGGACAAGATCGTGGTCGGCACCGGCGCGCTGGGGTTCCTCGCGATCTGGCTCCCCTACAACAACGGGCTGCGGCCGGAACCGGTGATCGCGGTCGCCGTCCTGCTCACCTGGGTGTTCGTCGAACGCGCCATCGCCACCCGAAGACTCCTGCCGTATGCGATCGCCATCCTGATCGGGGCGTTCAGTTTGACCGCGGCCCCCTCCGGGATCATCTGCCTCGCACCGCTGGCGGCCGGTGCCCGATCGGTGCTGCGGTTCGGTACCCGGCGCGCCCGCGCGCTGGCGGCCGCGCCCGAACGCCCCGGGCCGGGTGCGCGATGGTTCGCTCGCCTCACCGCCTACGGCGCCCTGGTGGCCCCGCTGGCCGCGGCCGGCACGCTGGTGCTGGTGTTCGCCTTCGGCGTGCAACCGCTGTCGGCGATGTTCGAGATGACCCGGGTGCACAACGCGGTCGGCCCCTCGGTGCCCTGGTTCGACGACTACCAGGCCTACCAGCGCCTGTTCACCCCCACCGCCGACGGTTCGATCGGGCGCCGCTTCGGTGTCGTCGCCATGTGGCTCGGACTGCTGGTATGCGCTTTCGTACTGTTGCGCAAGGGCGGGCGGATCCCCTTCATCACCTCCGGTCCGGCGAAACGCCTGCTGGGCATCACCTTCGGCGCGATGCTGCTGATGGCCACGGTGCCCACCAAGTTCACCCACCACAACGGCGTCTTCGCCGGCCTGGCCGGGGCGGTCGCCGTCGTCACGGCGGTCGCGGTCGGACCGAGGGTCATGCGGGCACCGCGGTATCGCGCACTGTTCGCCGCCATCGTGGCGGTGGCGATGGCACAGATCTTCACCGGCGTCAACAAATGGTTCTACGCGTCCGGCCACGGCATCCCGTGGTGGGATACCGCACCCGCGATCGGCGGGATCGGAATGAGCGAGATCTTCCTGACCGTCGCCTTCCTGTGCCTGGTCCTCGCCGGGTGGTGGCATCTACGGGCACCGGAGCCGGGTACCCCGCACCGGGTTTCACCGCGCGCCTGGCGGCTGGCGAAGGTCCCGCCGCTGACCGTGGCGGCGGCGGTGATCGTCGTCTTCCAGGTCGGCTCGTTCGCCACGGCGGCGGTCACCCAGTATCCGGCGTTCTCGCTGGCCCGCTCCAATGTCGATGCGGTACTGGGGCAGCCGTGCGGGCTGGCGAACGATGTCCTGGTCGAAAGCGACCCGAACGCCTCGATGCTGAAGCCGCTGACCGGTGACGCCGCGGCCACCTTCGCGGCCGCCACCACCGGTTTCGTCCCGGGCGGAGTCGCCGATGTCACCTCCGACGACGACGGATCCGAGGACGACAACAGTATCGCCGCGGCACTGAAGGACACCTCCGACGGCACCTCGGTCACCCAGACCGGTGGTGCGCCGCTGCCCTTCGGACTGTCGGACAACACACCGGTTCTCGGTACCGCCGGGCAGCAGGAATCGGCGGAGCTGACCACCGGGTGGTACCGGCTGCCCGATCCGGGCGACCGCGACGGGATCATGGCCATCACGGCCGCGGGACGGTTCCGGGCGATCACCCAGGACGGCGAGGTGATGCCGGGTCAGCCCGTGGATATCGAGTACGGCGTCACGGATTCGGCATCGGAGGCGCGATCGCTCGGTCAGGTGATGCCCATCGATATCGGTCCCACCCCCTCGTGGCGGAATCTGCGGGTTCCGCTGGACGAGATCCCCGACGACGCCGATGTGGTCCGGATCGTCGCGAAGGACAAAACCCTCGATCCCGAGCAGTGGATCGCATTGACCCCGCCGCGGATCCCGCAGACCCGGACGGTCAACGACCTCATCGGGTCCGATCAGCCGGTGCTGCTCGATTGGGCGGTGGGCCTGCAGTTCCCGTGTCAGCGGCCGTTCGACCACAAGGACGGTATCGCGCAGGTGCCCGGCTGGCGCATCCTGCCCGACCGTCCGGCCGCGAACACCACCAATCTCTGGCAGCGCCACGACGGTGGTGGACCGCTGGGCTGGAGCCGCCAGCTGCTGCGGTCGCAGACCCTGGCCACATATCTGAAGGACGACTGGAGCCACGATTGGGGCCAGCTGCAACGACTCACCCCCGTCGACGGCTCGGCCCGCCCGGCCGCGCCCGCTGTCACCCAGGACAAGCATTCCGGCCTGTGGAGTCCCGGCCATATCAACGTCACCTGGTGAGCCCGGATATGCGCCCGGGCGGCCGGCGGACGAGGCAGC
>JABFXT010000806.1 GCA_013361595.1 Nocardia sp.
AAGCCGCTCGGCGGTACCGGGAAGCGCGCGATCGGTTGACCGAGGCGGACCGCGATCTGGCGCGGCTGGTGGAGGCAGCGGGGATCGACCCGCGACAGGCCGATCTCGGACGGTACGCGAGCCTGGTCGGGGCGGTGCAAACACTCGCTGACCTGGTCGGTGCGGACTGGATCCGCCGCCCCGATCACCCCGATTTCGGCGCCGCACCCGACGATCTGGCCGGCAGTGTGCGTGCCCGGGTTCTGCGTTACCCGGGGCAGACGTACCTGGTCTGGGAGTTGCGTCGGCAGGGTCCGGGCGCGGTTGTGCTGGTGTCGGATACGTCCCGGGACGCGGAGCAGTATGTGCTGTCGAATATCGACGGCACGATCGTGGAGGTCGAGCGCGGCACCGGAGTGCTGCGGGAATTCGCTCCGGAGGACGATTTCCGTTCGAAGGTGGAGGGTGTCTTCTTCGGGCTGGACAACCGACCGGTGCACCCTGTCGGCGGGGCCTGGGACCGCATTCCCTTGTTCGAGCCGGGTACGGCGCGACAGCGCGGTGCGGAAGTCACTCGGCTGCACACAGCGACCGCCGCGCAGCAGCGGGACGGATTGTCCGAGCTCGCCGCCCGTCGATCGGCGGTGATGCTGGAGCAATATGTCACCACCGCCGAATACCGGAGATCGGCGACAAGGCTCGGTTTGGACCCGGATACGTTGAGTCGGCAGCATCTGGACCAGATGACGCAGACCCCTGCCCCGCCTGCGGAGCCGGCGAGTAGGTTCTACCTCCCGGGGCCGGCCCCGCTCGCCGAGCGGTTGCCGGAGTTGGTCCGGATCGCCACCGAACTCGACCGGCTGGCCGGGCAGGTGCGGGAGCTGGACGAGCAGATCGCCGCCGGGCTCGCGGGACGGCCACAGTCCGAGCCCGGCTCGGCCGACCGGGCCCGGTTCCACGGTCCGGCGGTAGTGGCGCTGGCCATGGCGCTGACCCGTAACCCGGATATCCGTCCGCTCGGCGAGGACGGCGGCGAACACGGCGCCCCGGAATTCGCGGTCGCCGCGGCGCTCGGTTCCGAACCGCGCACCTTCACCGGCGGCATCGAGCAGATATGCCGGGTGGTGCAAGCGTTGGGTGACGGCGCGGCCGTCGCGCTGACCGGTACCGCCGGTGAGATCGGCGCGCTGGCCAATATCCGCGATCGCATCGTGGCCGTCGGTCGCGACGGCGTTGTGCTGAAGGAGATGCGGGTCGACATACCCGGCGATATCTCGGAAGTGACGGGTTTCGTCTTCACCGGGGCCGAAACCGCCGTACACCCGATGGCCGCGGACACACGCGCGCAGCTGACGGAGCTGGCCGCCCGGTACGCCGCGGCTTCGAAAGCCGGGGATCCGGAGACAGCGGAGCGGGTCCGCCGGGCGGCCGACGTGTTGTGTTACGGCCCCGGCCGGAGCGATCCCGTGCAGTATGGCACCGGCTATCACAGGACCGATCGGTCGCCGTTCGGGAATCTCGACACCACGGTGCTGCCCGAGCCGCTGGGACGGCTGTGGGAGCAGTTGCGCATTGTCGAGATCGACGGGCGCCGGGAGATGCCATTCGACACCGACGGTATGTCGTGGTCACAGATCGACAACCTGCGCGAACAGTTGCGGGCACTCGATCCGGCCCTGGCTCGTGCCGGCTGGAGCGGCTGGGGCCGGGCCGCACTCGCCGAGCTCGACCGAGATGCGGACAAGGCAGCGGTGGTACACGCCGACCTCGAAATCGTACGACAGAGCGTGCAGTGGACCGAGCATGGCTGGGGGGAAGTCACCGAGCGGCCGGTCACCACCGAGGAAGAGGCTGAGACGGCCGATAGCACCGACCGGATCGGCAGGCTCGAGCGTGAGCGCGACGAGCTGATGAAACGACACGGTCTGACATCCGGGGGAGCGCGGACCGAGCCGGGGAGCCCGGAGATGCTCGAGCGGTTCACGCGTCGACGGGAATTCATCGACGGACAACTCGACCGGCTGGCTGTCCGCGCAGGTACCGAGCTGACGCGTCTGGACCAGGTGACGTTGCCCGAGAGCGAGGAACGGAAACGGCTCGAGCTCCGGCGCCAGCAGGCCGAGCTGGCGCGGTTGGCGCGGATTCTGCGGCAACTACGGGTGTTCCGGCACGAACCGGATCCGGTAGAGCCGATGCCGATGCCGCCGCAGCCGGCGCTGGGCGACAACGGTCCGGCTGTCGTGGACTTCGGGCTGGTACAGGAACGGATCCGGCTGCTGCTCGGGCAGGTCGACGAAGCGAGTGACCACGCCCGCGTGCCGCCGGATCCGGCGGCGCTGCGGGAGGCGCGGCGGGCAGTGGACGAGGAGTGGCGAGCCTCGGCCGCGGCGTGGGAAGTGGATCCGGCGCGGTGGGTGGATCTGTCGGCGACCACCCTCGACGACCCGGCCCGGTTACCCACCGACGATCCCATACGGCCACTGGTCGAACGGCTGGGACCGGCGGATCGACAGCGCGCGGCGGCCGTCCGGAAGCGGGCCGAAGCGATCATCCGCCTCGACGCGGTGGTCGCCGAACTCGACGACGCACGGCGGGTACTCGACGACGAAGCGACCCGCCGCCACCACGAGCATCGGTATCGCAAGCATGAAGGGGGAACCTGGCTCACCGACCATGCCAAGCTGGTGCCGGCCGAGCGCGGCAGGAAGCCCACGCTGCTGATCGTCGCCATGCAGGGCCGGCAT
>JABFXT010000343.1 GCA_013361595.1 Nocardia sp.
GACTCGGTGGGATGAACCGTACCGCCGCGCATTTAGGATGCGACCGAAGTGGATCTGACGAACCTCGTCGCACTCGGGACGAACGTGCCCGCGTCGAGGTTGATGGAAGTGGCGCGTACGACGATCGCCGACACCGCCCACGCACTCGCCCGCAGAGGGACGTCGCCCCACTATCTCCGCGCATCCGCCGGCATCCGAACGCACGCGACCACGGTGGACCGAATCGCACTGCGCGAACCCCTTTACGACCCATATCGGCTGTATCCGGCAGACAGCGGGCCCGACAGTGTTCTGGCCGGTGTCGGTAACCCTGCCGCGGATCGCCGGCTGAGCCGACTGCTCGACCGACGCCTCTGCATGATCTTCGACGTCGACGGCCCCATCTGCTCGGTGTTCGCCGGGCTCCCCGACTATGTGGTGGCCGCCCGAATGCGTGCGTCACTGGACCTTCCCTATCCCAGCTCCATCGCCACCGCGAACGACCCGTTCAAGGTGTTGCGCTACGCCGCGGGTTTCGGCGACGAGTGGGGCCGCAAGGCTGAGCGCTTACTCTCGGAACTGGAGGTCGAGGCCATGGGTAGTGCGCGCCCCACCCCCGGCGCCGCGGACCTGCTCGGGGCCAATCGCGCCCGCGGTGGGATCAACCTCATGCTCAGCAACAATTGCGTCGCCGCCGTCGACCGGTATCACCAGCGCAAGGGCACACAACACCTTGTCCACGGTAACTACAGCCGTGGCGCGGTCGCTGCTTACGCCCACCGCATATCCGCGCTCAAACCTGCGGAGTTCGCGTTCGAACGCGCCATGGCCGACAAGGGAGTCTCACCCAACGAATGTATCTATATCGGCGATTCCACGACCGATATAGAAGGCGCGCATCGAGCGGGTATGCCCGTGATCGCCTTCGCCGACAAACCCGGCAAGATCGAAGCATTCGCCCCGTTCGAGCCGGATGTGATCGTCACAGAGATGGCGGCGGTCCAGCGCGCGATGTCATCGAGGGCCTGAGTCCCGGCCGGCGGGGAGAGTTCCACGACAGCGGGACAGCACAACACCGCCCGCGTTGACCGCCCAGTGCAGCAGCGCGGGTGCGGTGGCGCTTCCCGCGCGCCGGTCCAGGGCGCCGAAGATCAGGCCCGCGATACCGGTGAGCGCGATGGTGCCCCCGACGTTGTCGCCTGCGGCGCAGGCCGGACGAACATGCCAGAGCCCGAAGACCGCGGCTCCCGCGACGCCACCTACTCCGGTTCCGAATTCTTTGTCCAGCAGGGGGTTCAACGTGGCTCGGAAGATCAGTTCCTCGGCGTACACGGTGCCGAGGGGGATGTGCACACCGGCCCATTCCGCAGTGCTCACATCCGGAGCGCGATCATCGGAGTCGCCGAATGCCCGGTGTGTCCAGGGAATCAGCAAGGCTGCCGCACATCCGGTCGCGACGATCCCAACGCACGCTGTTCCATACCGGAAGCCGCGGCCGGAGATCCAATTCGGGTGCCCGTCGAACATCAGCGCGTAGCCGGTGGCGACCAGAGCGGTGGCGACGGTACGGCCGCGCCGGTCGAGCTCCAGGGACGGCAGCAACCAGTTGTTCCAGAGCAGTGGCGCGGCGACAGCGGCGAGTGTCCGGGGCTTCACTTCACTTCCCGCTCGTAGGCTTCGTACGCTTCGATTTCGAGCCTGATCCGCTCGGCGAGTGCGGGATTCCAATCCGGCGGCTGCGCGACCGCGGCCCAGCCGTCCAGCACCAGACTGCCGTAACGATGACCGTGCCCGTCGCGGACGCCCTGTGCGTTCGTGAGATCGGCGCTGATCTGCCAGAAGGTGACCAGCGGCGCCCAGCGCACCCGGGGCGAGACATCGGGACCGCGCGGTTCCGACAGCCAATCGGGCTGGGTCAGGACCAGATCCGGCGACCACCAGACGATCGGATCGGAGGCGTGCTGCAGGTAGGCGATCCGCGGCGCCCGCCATTCCGGGCCCGGCCGGGTGAGGTCTTCCCGGTCGCCGGCGAACCGGATCACCAGGCCGTCCGCGTACACCGGCTCCGTCTCCGGGGAGCCCGGGTCTCGCCGGTTCACGAACTGCTGCCACAGCCGGTTCGAGTTCGGCGGTCCCACCCAGAGCGCGCCGTCCACCTTCTCACGCAGATCGGCGAGCCCGTCGAAAGCGGCCTCCGACCCCTGCGATCCCAGGCTTTCGCCGTAGACGAACAGTTTCGGCCGCTGCCCCACCGGCCGGGTCAGTGTTTTCCGGTAGACCGCGTCGAACAGTTCCCGGCCCACCGTCGCGGCCTTGCCCCGGTCGGCCAGGAACGACAGCGCGCTGGGCAGATACGAGTACTGGGTGGCGACGATCGCCGAATCACCGCCGTACATGTATTCGACGGCGTTGGCTGCCATGGAATTGACCCAGCCGGTACCGGTGGTGGTGACCACGACCAGCGCTTTCCGGTCGAAGGCGCCGGTCCGTTCCAGTTCGGCGACCGCGAGGTCGGCTTGGCTCATCTTCGTGTCCTCGACCGATTCCAGCCCGACGTAGGCGCGGATCGGTTCCTTCGCGGGCTTACCGGTGACCCAGGAGATGCGCTGGGCGCTCGGGCCGTGCGAGACGAACCAGCGCCCCTCGAAACCCAGGGTCTCCCACGGCGCCAGCGACTCCGGGCTACCGGAGCGTTCGGGCAGCCCGGGTTGCACGGCGTATTCGGAGGTGT
>JABFXT010000169.1 GCA_013361595.1 Nocardia sp.
AGCGAATTCTGATTTCCGGTGCGGGTATCGCAGGGCAGGCGTTGGCGTATTGGCTCGCCCATCACGGGTTCCGGCCGACCGTGGTCGAGCAGGCGCCGCGGTTGCGGACCGGCGGTCAGGGCGTGGACATTCGTGGTCAGGCGATCGAGGTGGCCGAGCGGATGGGCATCATGGCCCGGGTGCGCGCAGCCGCCGCCGATGTCGCGGGAATGCGCTTCGTCCGCGCCGACGGCCACGACATCGCTCGCGTCGACATGGAGGGCATCAAGGGCAAACACGACAGCGGCGAGGTGGAGATCATGCGCGGCGACCTCGTGCGGATACTGCACGCCATCTCCGCCGGCACTGCCGAATACCTCTTCGGGAACTCCATCCGAGCACTCGACCAGGACGACGACGCTGTCACCGTCACCTTTGCGCACGGAGCGGCGCGCCGCTTCGACCTGGTGATCGGTGCCGACGGTCTGCACTCGACGGTCCGGCGGCTGGCCTCCGGCCCGGAATCGAAATTCGTGCGGCACATGGACCACTACTTCGCCTTCGGCAACGCCGACGCGGCGCTGGGGCCGGACCGGTCGGTAACGGTATTCAATACCCCCGGCCGGATGGCCGGGATCTACCGCTCGGGCAACCATCCGCAGGCCAAGGCATACTTCATGTTCCGCAGCCCCCAGCGTGATATCGACCTGCGTGACCAAGAGGCCGCACGTGCACTGCTGTCGGCCGAGTTCGGTGGCGAAAAAGGCTGGCATGTAACGGAATTGCTCGCCGGTGTGCTCGCCGATCCGGATGCCTATGTCGACGCACTCGGCCAGGTCCGGATGGACTCGTGGTCGGCGGGGCGGGTCGCGATGGTCGGCGACGCGGCCTACTGCGCCTCCCCTGTCTCGGGAGCCGGGGCGGAGATCGCGCTGATCGGGGCCTACCGGCTCGCCGGCGAACTGGCGGTCGCTGCGGGCGACCATCGCATCGGATTCCACCGCTACGAACAGGCCCACCGTCCCCTGGTCGCTCGCAAGCAACAGGTCAGTCCCAACCTGCGACTCATGGTGCCGAAGTCGCGTCTGGGCATGGCGGTGCGCAACACGATCACCCGCCTGCCGCTGGAATCGATGGCCGGAATCGAACGCATCATCTCCCCCGAGACCACCGAGAGGCTCCCTGGCTACGGGTCGGCAGCCGACGCGCCTGTGTGAATGACGACGCACTCACCGTTACTCGTGGCCCGACCCTGAGTTCCGAGGCAGGAAAGCATGCCGGCGAAATCCGCTGTGGCACGCCTCCGGGTACTCGGTATGTGATGGCGCACTATTCTTCAGATGAGGGCGCACGAGTACGGGGTGCGCCGGCAGGACAGATTTGCCGTTCCGGCGACTCCCAGCCGTGCGCGAAGAGGCGAAGTGGGCGGAGTGTGCTGGGAGTCCGCTCGGCATAGGAGGTTGATGGGCGTGAACCGATTAGCTGATGCGACATCCCCTTACCTGCGCCAGCACGTCGGCAACCCGGTGGATTGGCGGGAGTGGGATACCGCGGCGCTGGCCGAGGCCGCGGAGCGGGACGTGCCGATTCTGCTGTCTATCGGGTACGCGAGTTGTCACTGGTGTCACGTCATGGCCCACGAGTCGTTCGCCGACGAGGCCACCGCCGCGCAGATGAACGCCGATTTCGTCTGTATCAAGGTCGACCGTGAAGAGCGGCCGGACCTGGACGCGGTGTACATGAACGCCACCGTCGCGATGACCGGTCAGGGCGGCTGGCCGATGACCTGTTTCCTCACCCCGGCGGGCGAGCCGTTCTACTGCGGTACCTATTACCCGAAGGTGCCGCGTGGTGGGATGCCGTCGTTCACCCAGTTGCTCACCGCGATCACCGATACCTGGCGCAACCGGCGGGCCGATGTCGATACCGCGTCCGAGCAGGTGGCCGCGGCGCTGCGGGAACAGGCGAGCGGAATCCCGAAGTCCGAGCTCACCGTCACCGCCGAATTGCTGAATCACGCCGTCGCCGCGGTGCTGCGCGATTTCGACGAGACCCACGGCGGTTTCGGTGGCGCTCCCAAGTTCCCGCCCGCCGCGCTGCTCGAGGGCCTGCTGCGCAGCTGGGAGCGAACCGGCGACCCCGCGGTACGGGCGGTGGTGGACCGCACCGCCGAGGCCATGGCCCGGGGCGGCATCTACGACCAGCTGCGCGGCGGTTTCGCGCGCTATTCGGTGGACGCGGCCTGGGTCGTCCCGCATTTCGAGAAGATGCTCTACGACAACGCGCAGCTGCTGCGTTTCTATGCGCATCTCGCGCGCAAAAGTCCCGACGACCCGCTCCCGCGCCGGATCACCGAGGAAGTGGCCGGGTTCCTGCTGGACGATCTGGCCACCGCGCACGGTCTCGCCTCCGCCCTGGATGCCGATACCCATGTAGCGGCGGGTGAGCCGGGAGTCGAGGGCGCGACCTATGTCTGGAACCCCGCCGAGCTGGTCGGCGCGCTGGGTCCCATCGACGGTGCCTGGGCCGGGGAGGTTTTCGGGGTGACGACCGCCGGGAATTTCGAACAGGGCTGTTCGGTGCTGACGCTGCGCACCGATCCCGCCGACGGCGAGCGGTTCGAGCGGGACCGTACCGCATTGCGCGCCGCCCGAGCGCGCCGCCCGCAACCCGATCGAGACGACAAGGCCGTGACAGCATGGAACTGTATGGCTATAACCGCGTTGT
>JABFXT010000497.1 GCA_013361595.1 Nocardia sp.
GATCTCGCAGCCGGCCCTGACCCGGCGGATCCAGCAGCTGGAACGGGAATGCGGGGTACCGCTCTTCGAGCGGGTTCCGGCGGGCATTGTGCCGACACCCGCCGGAATAGCCCTCTACCAGCATGTTCTCACGCTGCTCCGGTACGCCGACACCGCGAAGGATGCCGCGCGGGAGGCGGGACCGGTCCGGGAGATCGTGCAGATCGGACTGGCCCCGGGCCTGCCGCCCACCTGGCTCGAGCAAATGATCGATACCGTCCGAGTCGCCGTACCGCAGGCATACCTTTCGCTGACCGATGCGATCAGCACCGTCCAACTCCAGCAGCTGCGGGCCGGTCGCCTGGACATAGCGTTCGTGCATGAACCGCCCACAGGGGATCTCGTTCGGCACCGCGTCCTGGAAGAACCGTTCGGCCTCGTGGTCGATCCGCGCCTGGCGGCCGAGTTCACCGGCAGCACCTGCCCGCTGCGCGCCCTCGACGGTATGGATGTGCTCGCCCACGCCCGCGACCAGGTCCCGATCGGACACGACCGGCTGGTCTCCGCCGCGCACGAGGCCGGTATCGCACCCCGCTGGCATTTCGCCAACTACACCGAGAACGCGCGGGCCTGCCTGCGCGCCACCGGCGCGAACGCGGCCATCCTGAGCCGCACCACCGCGGGCCGCCTGCTGCCCGGGTGGCAATGGCGGCGGCTGGTGGATCCACCGATCACCATGCAGACCTGGATCGTGCGGCAACCCGTCGTCCGCAGTACCGTCACCGAGGTCGCCGACACCATCGCCGGCTCCTTCGGCATCGACTGATCCGCCGGCGATCGGCAGGATCCATCGGTGTTCCGCCCGGTACCGCTATCGGGCGCCCAGGAGACGTCCGGACTCGTATGCGGCCGCACCGGGTGGCAGTACGCCGGGACGACCGCTCAGATACACCTGTACGGTCCCGTCACCCGTCGGGCCGCCCAGCGCCTCCATCCGCCGGACCGTCTGCGCGGCGACGGCCTGCGCGCTGTCGAACAACCGGACGCCGTCGGGCAGCGCGGCGACAATGGTGTCCACGATCAGCGGGTAGTGGGTGCAGCCGAGCACCACACCCTCGACATCGGCGGGTGTCCGGGCCGCCGCGTCCGCCACCGCCGCACGCACCCCGGCCATATCGCCACGATCCACCGCTTCGGCGAGTCCGTGGCAGGCCACCCCGGTCACCTTCGCCTCCCCGCCGAACCGGGCTATCAGATCCGCCTGATAGGGGCTGGCCGTGGTCGCCGCGGTCGCCCATACGGCGACCGACCGGCAGGCCGCGGCGGCCGGTTTGATCGCCGGCACGGTACCCACCACCGGCACGTCCACACCCAGATCGGCACGGACGTGTTCGAGCGCGGTCACACTGGCGGTGTTACAGGGCAGCACGATCACCTCGGCGCCCAGGTCGCGGGCGGCGCGGGCGGCCGCGACCACTCGATCGACCACCCAGCCCTGCGGTTTGGGACCCCACGGCGCGCCGTCGGGGTCCAGCTGCAACAGCAGATCCACATCGGGACGCAGCTTGCGCAGCCACGCCGTGGTGGGCAGCAGCCCGAAACCCGAATCGATGAGCGCGACGATCACACGGACAGGTTATTGAGTCGCGCCGAGCAATTCCTCCACCGGGGCGGCCGCGGCGATCTTCGCGCGCATCTTCATCACCTGACCGGTCATCCCGGCGCCGACCACTCCGGCCAACCGGCCGTCACGGAAGTAATAGGCGAGGAACTTGCGCCCGTCGTCGGCGAGAACACGGATATCGTCGGTGGCCCGGGGGGTACCGAGCGCCTGGAGCTTCAGGTCGTACTGGTCGCTCCAGAAATACGGAACCTGCGCGATACCGGGCGCTTCCACACCGAGCAGAGCGCAGGTCAGCAGCTTGGCCTGCTCGCCGGCGTTCGTCCAGTGCTCGATCCGGCGATGTTCGCCGGTCGGAGTCCGCCAGGCCGCCACATCGCCGACCGCCCACACCCCCGGCGCGCTGGTACGCCCGGCCTCGTCGGCGAATACGCCGCCACCGGCCGCCGGTTCGGCCAGTTCGATACCGGATCCGGCCAGCCAGTCGGTCACCGGACGCGACCCGATGCCGGATACCACCAGATCCGCGGCCACCTCGGACCCGTCGGCGAGGCGCGCGCCGCGCACTCGGCCCGCCGGATCCGCCAGCAGTTCGTCGACACCGACACCGCAGCGCAGATCGACACCTTCGGCGCGGTGCAGCCGGGCCACGAGTTCACCGAGTTCCGTGCCGAGGACTCCGGCCAGCGGGGCGGGCTGCGGTTCCACCAGCACCACGGGTACGTTCTGCGCTCGCAGGCTGGCCGCGAGTTCACAGCCGATGAATCCCGCGCCGATCACCAGGGCCGCGGTGGTGTCCCGTACTCCCGACCGGATCGCGACCGCGTCGTCGTGACTGCGCAGGACGTGGATACCGGTGACCTCGTCGGCACCGGGTAGCAGCCGGGGCCGCAGTCCGGTGGCGATGACAAGATGCTCGTAGGCGACCGTGGAACCGTCGGCGAGCCGTACCTGTTTGGCCGCGGTGTCCACGCCGACCGCGGCGGTGCCCAGGCGCAGGTCGATCTTCTTCTCGTCGTAGAACTCGGCCGGCCGCAACGGAGTCTCGGTGGTTTCGCCACGAACGAACTGTTTGGACAGCGGCGGGCGATAGATCTGAAGAGC
>JABFXT010000857.1 GCA_013361595.1 Nocardia sp.
GTCGAGCGCTCGATCCGCACCGCGAAACTACGCGCGGAGCAGCGGGTCCAGCGCTTCCTCGATGCCGCCCAGGCGATCATCACCGAAAAGGGCACCACCGATTTCACGGTCCAGGAGGTCGTGGATCGGTCCAAACAGTCGCTGCGCAGCTTCTACCTGCAGTTCGACGGTAAACACGAACTGCTGCTGGCCCTGTTCGAGGATGCGCTGAGCCGCACCGCCGAACAGATCCGCGCTGCCGCGGCCGGTAAGGACAACGCCCTGGAACGGCTGCAACTGGCCGTGGAGCTCCTCTACGAACTGTGCCGCCCGGATCCGACCGCGCAGCGCCCGCTGTTCACCGATTTCGCACCGCAGCTGCTGGTCAGCCACCCGGCACAGGTGAAGGTCGCGCATACGCCGCTACTGGCCCTGTTCACCGAGCTGATGATCGACGCCGACAAGGCCGGGCTGCTCCGCACCGAGGTCAATCCGCGCCGCATGGCGGCCATGGTGATGCAGACGGTCATGTTCACCGCGCAGTCCAACGGCGGCATCGACGACGAGACCGCGTATCCGATCTCGGCCGAGGAGATCTGGGAATTCTGCGCTCGGGGCTTCGCGCACGCCGACTAACCGAGAATAACGTTCTCCAAATCGGAGAAACAGGCTTACACTCGCTGTATGCCCGATCTCTGGACCGATCTTCTCGCCTGTATGGACCTCCGCCTGCGGCCCACCGCGCCACAGGCCGGTGACGACGCGCCCGCTCCCGATCCGCAGGCCACCCTGTCCGTTTTCGAAGGCCCCAATCAGCAACTGGAATACCATCGGCTCTTCGGCGGCCAGTTGCTGGCGCAGTTCCTGCGTGCCGCGGTTTTCGCCTGCCCGGACAAGACGGTCAAATCAGTACATGTGATCTTCGCGCGCGAAGGCAAGAGCGACGCCCCGGTGTACTACGTGGTGCAACCACAGCACCGCGGCCGCTCCTTCGCGACCCTCACCATCGTCGCGCGGCAGAAGGGCGATGTGATCGCCACGGCGCTGGTCTCCATGACCGCGATGGAAGAAGGCCGGGACAGCCAGGAAGTCGCGGCACCGTCTCCACTGCCCGGACCCGAACACCGGATCCAGATCGGCCTCATCCCGTGGGAGACCCGATCGCTCACCGATCTGAACGATGAATCGGTGGGACCGGCCGAATACGACCTGTGGATGCGGACGCCGGCGACCGGTGCCGAACTGGCTCCCGGCCTGGTCGCCTACGCGACCGATCTCAATGTGATCGGGACGGTGCTGCGCCAGATCGAGGGATTCGAACACAGCGGCAACGGCACCGCGTTCACTTCGGCCACCACCTCGCACACGCTCTGGTTCCACCGGCCGTTCCGCAGCGACGACTGGTTGCTGCTGCGGCACCACGGCACTGTCATGGCCCATGGCCGCGCCTACGGGCGCGGTGACGTCCTCACCGAAGACGGCACTCTGGTGGCCTCTTTCGCTCAGGAAGCGCTGTTGCGCTTCCGCCCCTGACCCGTCTTCCGGCCGTTCACGGCACAGCACCAACGGAGAATCCGATGGAACCCGGCACTCTGAACAGCCCCGCCCGCCACGACACCGGCTGACCGTACCACGTGGCGCAATGGGCCACCGGCACCATCGGCCGGCGGGCGCTGCGCGCGATCATCGAACATCCGGAACTCGAACTGGCCGCGCTGTATTCGCATTCGCCGGACAAATCCGGGCGCGACGCCGCCGAACTATGCGGGCTCGCCGCCCCGACCGGAATCGAGGCGACGGGCGATATCGAGCAGATCCTGGCCCGGCGGCCGGACTGCGTGCTGTACATGCCGCAGAGCTGCGATCTCGACGAGGTGTGCGCGATTCTCGCCGCGGGCAGCAATATCGTCACGACCTGCGGCCTCTTCCATCACCCGCCCAGTATGGATCCCGATATCCGGGCCCGGGTGGAGGCGGCGTGCGCGACGGGTGCCACCTCGATCCACAGCACCGGCAGCAGTCCGGGATTCATCACCGAGGCGGTACCGCTCGTGCTCACCTCGATCCAGCGGCGGCTGGACTCGCTGGCCATCGAGGAGTACGCCGATCTCTCCCGGCGGGATTCCCCGGGAATCCTGTTCGATGTGATGGGATTCGGCAGTCCCCCCGCCGGTTTCGCCGAGGCACGACTCGACCATCTGCGCGACAGCTTCGGTCCGTCGCTGCGCCTGCTCGCCGACGGGATCGGCGTGCCGCTCGACGAGATCACCGCGGCGGGTGAGGTCGCGACGGCGGGACACACCTTCGAAATCGCCGCGGGGACCATCGAAAAAGGCACGGTAGCCGCGCAGCGCATCACGATCTCCGGTCGGCGCGACGGAAAAACCTTGGTGTCCTTCCGCGCCGTCTGGCACTGCGGAGCCGAAGCCGGCACGGACTGGGAGATCCGGCCGACCGGCTGGCATCTGTCGGTACGCGGGGACGCTCCGCTCGAAATCGATATGGTGTTTCCCTTCCCGCTCGACGAGATGGCCGAACACTCCCCCTCCTATACCGCCAACCGCGCGGTGAACGCCGTCGGCCACGTCTGCGCGGCGCCGCCGGGGATCCGCACGGTACTGGACCTGCCGACCGTCAACGCGAACCTGGGACGATCATGAACGACCACGAAGCACTCCGCGCGCTCAAAGCCCGGTACTTCCGGCTGATGGATACCAAGGACT
>JABFXT010000188.1 GCA_013361595.1 Nocardia sp.
GGTGGGGAAACCCGATTCGTGGCAGTGCTGTTCGTGGATATGGTCGGTTCCACCGCGACGGCTGCCGAGCACCCACCCACCGAGGTGGTCAGCCTGCTCAATGAATTCTTCCGGGTGGTGGTCGATGTCATCGACCGCCATCACGGATTCGTGAACAAATTCGTCGGGGACGCCGCCCTCGCGATCTTCGGCGCCCCACTGGACCGGCCGGACGCACCCACCGCCGCGCTGGCGGCCGCACGCGATCTGCGCGAGGCCCTGCGGACGGTCTCCGGATTGGATATCGGTATCGGAGTTTCCGCTGGGTTGGCGGTCGCGGGGAATATCGGTGCCGCCAACCGCTTCGAATACACCGTGATCGGTGACCCGGTGAACGAGGCATCCCGTCTCACCGAACTCGCCAAGGACCATCCGGGCCGGGTACTGGCCTCGGGTTCGGCACTGTATTTCGCCGAGGACAGCGAGCAGCGGCATTGGACCGCGGGTGAGGAAGTACAGTTGCGCGGCAGGCGGCGCAAGACGCGGCTGTCCTGGCCCCGCGAAACCGCGCAGTAGATCCGCTCGTTGTGGTATCGGAGCAGGCAGCCGACCGCGGCCGGGGGTGTCCATTAGGCTGGGCCCCGTGACGGCCAACGGTGATGCAGCGGGCACTACCGCTGTGCCTGTGGCCGGAGACGCGGAAGCCACCGGAAGCCGCAACCGGAAATTCCGGCGGCTCAAATGGGTGGCCGTCTCGATTGTTCTGCTCGTTTTGATCGGCGAGGCTTTCTATCTGTGGCCCCGATTACACGAATCATGGCAGAAACTCACCGAAATCCATTGGGGCTGGGTGGCGCTGTGTATCGCGGCGCAAATGCTGTCCATGACCGGTTTCGGACATGTCCAGAAACAGCTTCTGCGCGCCGGTGGCGTCGAGGTGAGCCAGCACCGATCGGTGTCGGTGGTCTACGGCGCCACCGCCATGTCGGTGACCCTGCCCGCCGGTCAGGTGTTCTCCACGGCATTCACCTACCGGCAGACCCGGCGCTGGGGTGCCAGCCCGGTGGTGGCCTCCTGGCAACTGGTGTTCTCCGGGGTCGTCTCGGCGGCGGGTCTGGCCCTCATCGGGGTGCTCGGTACCGTCCTGGCGGGCGGCCGGGTGGGTCCGGTGAACCTGATCGTCTCGGTGGCCATGGTGGTGGCCCTGGTCTGGGCGGGAAATTACGCGTCCCGGCATCCGGGCACCCTCGAAGGCGTACTGCGCCGGGCGCTGGTCCTGGTCAACCGGGTGCGCAAACGCCGGCCGGACACCGGTATCGACAAGCTGCGGGAAATGCTCGACCAGGTCGAATCGGTGAAGCTCGGCACCCGGGACGGCGCGTGGGTCACCGGGTGGGCGGTTGTCCACCGGCTGGCCGATATCGCCTGCCTGGGCGCGGCCTGCTATGCCATCGGCGGTGATCCGCGGTGGGCGGGGCTGCTGATCGCGTTCGCGGCGGGTAAAGCTGTCGGTTCGATCCCCTTCGCGCCGGGCGGGATCGTCTATGTGGACGCGACCCTGATCTACAGCCTCACCGCGGCCGCCGGACTACCGGTGGAGCAGGCCGTCGCCGCGGCGTTCGTCTACCGGCTGGTGAGTTTCGTGCTGATCGCGATCATGGGCTGGATCGTATTCGCGTTCCTGTTCCGCACCCGCAATGCCGAGGACGACGAATACGAGAAGGAGTTCTCACAGCGCAATGCCTGATCGGCGGGTCCGCTCCGCGGGTACCGGCAGGCTTGCGCCGAATCCCTTCGCCGCGGCCTTGCGCGGACTGCGGATGGGCTCCGCCCAGCTGCGCCTATCAGGCGTACCTCCGCCTTCGCTGCGGCCGTGCGCGGACTGGGGGTGGGCTCCGCCCAGCTGCGCCTATTAGGCTCGGCGGGGTGAAGTGGTTCGTAGCGATCGCCGTCGATCTCGTGCTGGTGGTGGTGTTCTGCGCCATCGGACGCCGCAGTCACGCCGAGGCCGTGATCACCGGCCTGCTGCATACCGCCTGGCCGTTCGCGGCGGGACTGGCGGTGGGCTGGATCGCCGCGGTGGCGCTCGCGCGCCGCACCGGCGGTGCCGGACCGTTCGACGGTTCCCGCCTGTGGCCCACCGGTGTGGTGATCTGGCTGTGCACCCTGGTGTTCGGCATGCTGCTGCGGGTGGTGGCGGGTCAGGGCACCGCGTTCAGTTTCATCGTGGTGGCGGCAGTGGTGCTGGCATTGTTCCTGCTCGGCTGGCGGGGGGCCGCACGGGCGATCAAGTGACGATCACCCGGCCGCACCCGCTGCTCATTCGTCCGGTTTGGCGAGCGCCTGCAACATCCGTTCGCCCATCCGGACGACCATATCGCCGCTGTCGACGTCGGCGATATGTATCGCGAACGTCAGATCACCCATACTCGCGATCAGCCAGCCGTCGTCGCCGGCCTTCGCCGAGAATCCGGTGACATCACGGAATCCGCGCAGTCGCGCCATCTGCGGGGCGTTCATCCCGTCGCGCAACGCGGCGCGCAACGCGGCGTCGACCGGGCCCGGCAGTGGTCCCATCGGGGCGTCGGTTTCGCCGGGCCGGCCGCGTTCGAGCATCGGTGGGCGGACGGCGCCGTCGGTGATGGCCGCGGCCGCGATGGCCATCCCGAAGGGGCTGACCAGCAGCGCATCCGAACCACCGCCCTGGCGAACCGGTTCG
>JABFXT010000003.1 GCA_013361595.1 Nocardia sp.
GGCGCGACGACGCGGTCCCGGTGCGACCAGCTATCTCATGGCGGGCGGTACCGCCGTGACGGTGTCGCCCGGCGCCGGAACAGGTGATGCGGAGTGGCTGGCGGTCGGCGTGGCCACGCGCGATCCGGGTCGCTCGGAAGGGGTCATCCGGCTGGCCGCGGTAGCCGATGAACAACTGGCCCGGCGCGCCGGCGCCGGCCTGCTGACCGTTGGCGACGAAACGGACTGGGTCGACGGCGATGTGGTCGCCCGGCGAATCGAACGACTCGGCGCGATCACCCTGTCCGAGAAACAGATCCCGGACCCCGACCGCCGGCAGCTCGACGCGGCGGTGCGGCGCGGACTGCGGTCGGCCGGCCTCGGCCTGTTGCGCTGGAGTACCGAAGCGATCACGCTGCGCCACCGCCTCGACTTCCTGCACCGCACCCTCGGTGCCCCTTGGCCGCCGGTCGACGACGAGTCGCTGCTCGCCACCGCCGATACCTGGCTCGGTCCCGAACTCGCCACCGCCCGTCGCCGCGCCGACCTGGAGCGCATCGATACCGGGCGGGCGCTGCGCCGCCTGTTGCCCTGGCCGGACGCCGCCCGCCTGGACGAACTGGCACCCGAGAGCACCGAGGTCCCCTCCGGCAGCCGGCTCCGCCTCGACTACTCGACCGATCCACCGGTGCTCGCGGTCAAAGTGCAGGAGGTATTCGGCTGGACGGCGACACCGCGCCTCGCGGACGGCCGCGTTCCGGTCGTACTGCATCTGCTCTCCCCGGCCCGGCGACCGATCGCGATCACCGCGGATCTCGCCTCGTTCTGGCAGACCGGTTGGTCCGGGGTCCGGGCCGACCTCCGCGGCCGCTATCCGAAACATGCCTGGCCGGAGGACCCGGGCGCCGTGCCCGCCCATCGCGGCACTGCCCGCACCGCCCATCGCTCGGGACGCGCGCCCGGTCCGTGAGCCGGACCGCGCCGACCGGCCGAATACATCGGAATGATTGCGCTGCGGTTGCCGGTGCGCGCAGACTCGATGCCGGGCACGATCCGGATCGGCTCGCACCGGGAGGTCAGGGTTGACGAAATACCGCACGTTCACGCTCGTCGCAGCCGTGTTGCTCGCCCTGGCGGGCTGCGGTGACGACGCCGGGACCGAGAAACCACGACCGGCGGTGACTCCCGGCCCGCCCCCGGAGTTCTGGTCGGCGGCCGCCGACACCCCGCAGCAACAGGCGGCCGTCGCGCAGGCGACCCGGAATATCGACGTCTGCGCGCTGCTCCCCCGCGATACCCTCGACGACCTGGGCCTCGGCGATATCCAGAGCATTACCGTGGGCCTGGACTCGTGCCGGGCCGCGCTCGGCGAGACAGACGCCGGCGAAGCCGGCACGCTCACCTGGCATACCACCCTGCTGCCCACGCTCACCCCGAACCGCGGTATCAGCAAGCAGGTGGCGGATGTGAGCGTCCTGTTGGTGCCCGGCCGCGACAACGATCCGCGAGCCTGCGGCGCCACCGCCCGTTTTCCCTCGGGTGCCGCGTTCTACCTCGGCCTCGCGGTTCCGGACCGTGATTCCTGCGCGGTCGCCGATAGTTTGCTGCCCGGTATGATCGACCGCTGGCGGCAGTCGCCGGGCCAGGGCACGTCACCCGATACCGTCGACACGGTGCTGCTCGGCGCCGACCCGTGCGCGGTACGCGCGAAACTGACCGGCACCACCGATACCGATGAACTCCGGCTGACCCAGTGCCTGTTCCGGTACCGGGACGAAACGGTCACGGTGAGCTACGAGTACCGCGTCCCGGATCAGGTGGCGGCCCGCAGCACCGAGGAGAAGATAGACGATCGCAGCGTGTTCCGTTCGACCTCGCTCTACGACAGCAGTATCCCGATCTATTCGGCGGCCGTCGGGCCGGAGTTACCCGCCGGTAGTACCGCTTTCGCCACCCGCGTTCCGGTCGTGGCGGTCACTTCGGCCACCGACGATGTCGCCCGGCAGGTCATGTCCCAAGTGTTGACGCTCTTCCCGCAGTGAGAAGTCCCGTGCTCGCGCCCGTGCCGCACGCGCCCCAGCACGGCCACCGACCGCCCGCCGGATCCCCCGGCACACCGGCGGCGCCCCGGAACCCGGTCGCATCATGATCGCGGAACATCGGGCCCGGGCAGGAATCTAGCCCGGCCGTGGGTGCGGAACTCGCGGTCGAGCTCGTGCCCGGCCGCTTCGGTGAACGGGACGTACTCGGGTGTGCCGCGCCCCACCCGATGGAACACCGGATCGCCGGTATGCCAGGCCTGTGCCTGCAGTTCACGTTTGAGTACCTTGTTGGACCCGGTGACCGGCAACGTCGTCGACACCCGCACGAACCGGGGCGCGGATTTGGTGCCGAGGTCGTCCTGGCCGTCGAGGAAAACGGCGAACTCGACCGGGTCGAAGGCCGCGATATCGGCGACCTCGATCGCGGCCATCACCTGATCACCCGACCGCGGATCGGGTACCGCGTACACCCCGGTCGCGACGATGTCCGGATGCCGCCGCAGAATTCGTTCGACCATCAGCGCCGATATGTTCTCCCCGTCCACCCGGATCCAATCGCCTTTCCGGCCGGCGAAATAGATGTACCCGGCCTCGTCGACATAGCCGAGATCACCG
Organism: Nocardia sp.; assembly: GCA_013361595.1. Lineage (GTDB taxonomy): Bacteria > Actinomycetota > Actinomycetes > Mycobacteriales > Mycobacteriaceae > Nocardia. Next base: position 2,637 of record JABFXT010000003.1, read on the forward strand.
GTCCAGTACCAGCCGTACCTGATCCGCTCGGCCACCGCGGCCTCGTTCTTGTAGTACCCCTCGAAGCGCCGCGCGCCACCCTTGTCGACCATTTCACCGATGGCACTGTCCGGGTTGAGAACCCGCCCGTACCGGTCGAGCCGGGCGCGCGCACATTCGCGGCGGGTCTCCGGATCCACGACGACGATATCCGGGTTCGCGGGCCGTCCCAGCGCACCCTCGGGGGTGTCCGGGTCCGGCCGCACCGACCCGGCTCCCTCGGACGAACCGTAGCCCTCGAACAGTTCGGCGCCGAAGCGGCGTGCGAACTCTGCCCTGTCCTCGGGCGAGGCCTCGGTGCCGAACCCACGGACCAGGGGGTTGTCGTGGTCGTCGGGCCGCTCCGGGGTGGCCATGAGGTAACCCAGCGCCTTACCGACATAGGTGAAGAAGGTGGCGCCGAAGAATCGCACATCCGGCAGGAACCCGGACGCGGAGAATTTCGGTGTCAGGCAGACGGTCGCACCGTTGGCCAGCGCCGGTGCCCACAGCGCCATCAGCGCGTTTCCGTGGAACAGCGGCATACAGCAGTAGTCGATATCTTCGCGCACGTGACCGTATTTCGCGGTGTTCGCGTAGGCCAGCCGCGCCAACCGGCCCTGGCTGCACCGCACGGCCTTCGAGGTACCGGTGGTGCCGGAGGTGAACAACAGCAGGAACAGCGCCGACTCGTCCACGGCCGGCCCGGCGCCGGGTTCGCCGGACCGGTGCTCCCGGACCCGGTCGAGGTAGGAGGGTGCGTCGACGAGAACGAAACGATCCGCGCTCAGTCCGAGATCGAGAGCGCGCAGTTTCGCCATGCCTGCCGAATCGGTGACGATCAGCTGACAATCGACGTAGCGGATCTCGGCCGCGAGCTCGGCACCGCGACGGGTCGGGTTGATACCGACGATCACGGCCCCGCTCAACGCCGCGCCGCCGAGCCAGAACAGGAACTCGGGGGTGTTGTCGAGCAGCACCCCGATATGGAAAGGACCGTCGCGGCGTAGCGAGGTCGCCAAGGCGCCGCGGGCGGCGCTTTCGCGCACCGTCTCGTCCCAGGTCCAGCAGCTTTCCCGGGTCCGGACGCCCGGACGGTCGTCACCGATACGGTCGAGCAGCAGCTGCGCTATGGTCACCCGTTCCAACCCGGCTCCTGCCCTCGTCTCGAACGCCCCGCGGTCACGGCGGCTCCCGATGCTTCGATCCGACGGTATCCACATCGGCGCCGCGCTCACCGGTCCGGTCTCGGCCAGTGGAAGGGCGCGCCGCGCGGCCCGGGATCCGTGAGATCTTTTCCGAATGGATCTCGAATACACGGTCACCCGGCTCGCCGCGATCGAGGCGATCCGGGATCTGATCGTGTCCTATTCACATCTGATCGACCGCGGCGCACTCGGCGAGGTGGCCGAGCTCTTCGCGCACGCGGTGTACGGGCAGTGCGATACGGACGGCACCCCGGTCGGCCCGCTCATCGTCGAAGACGCCCGGGCGGTGCTCAGCGCCAACCAGGGATTCGTCAAAATGCACGGCACCCCGGGCACCCCGGCCACGAAGCACCTCACCACCAATATCCGAATCCAGGTCGCGGACAACGGCACCGAGGCGACCGCGCTGTCGTATGTCACTGTTCTGCAGGCGGCCGGTGACCTACCGCTGCAGCCCATCCTCACCGGCCGCTACTTCGACGAATTCGCTGTCGCCGACGGAGGCTGGCGGTTCACCCGGCGACTGGTGTGCATCGACCACGTCGGCGACCTCAGCGAGCACGCCCGGCAATCGCCGCCCCGCCACTGACCGCGACCACCACCCGAGACCGTCGCGAACCCGGAACGAGGAGAGATATGGAACCCGCCGACCGTCTCGCGCTGGGCACGCTCGCGGCGCGGTACGCGCGAGCGGTCGACCGTCGCGACACCGGGACGCTCGCATCCCTGTTCACCCCGGAGGTGGAGTTGGCGCTACCGCCGGAACTGAGCGGGACGGGCATATCGGCCGAACTGCGCGGCCGGGAGACCGTGGCCCGCTCGGTGGTGGAATCGATATCGCATCTGGTGGCCACCCGCCACGTCGTCGGACAACAGATACTCGATATCGAGACCGCCGACGGTGCGCACGGGGAAACGTACTGCACGGCCCACCACATCTATTCCCGCGGTGACGGGTATCGGGACCACCGGATCGCGCTCCGGTATCAGGACACGTTCGCGTACCGCGAAGGCAGCTGGTTGTTCGCTCGCCGCGCACTTCTGATCGACTTCGCCGAGGATGTGCCGGTGACCCGGTCCGCGCGTCCCGCGCCCCCGCGATGATCCACACCGTGAGAAGCTCCCGGCGGGCCCTGGCCGGCCGGCCTCTTTCCGCGCGTTCCGCGGACCGGAGACGGCGTTCTCGCCGTCAACCGGAAACCGGGTGACGGTGATCCCGGGACGGGGTGAGCTCGTCGACCACCACCAGATTCCCACCGGACTGTTTGGCCCGGTACATGGCGGCGTCGGAGGTTTGGAGCAACCGTTCCGGTGTCGGCCGTGGACACCGGGGACATATCGTCGCGTCGAAGACCGCGACACCGACGCTCGCGGTGACCTCCACCGCGGTCTCCGGCGGTTCGGCGACCGCGCGGCGCAGGCGTTCCGCCTCGGTGTGCGCGGCGGCGGTGGGTATCGGCGCGGCCACCACGAATTCCTCTCCACCCGTACGCGCCACCACGGCTGTCTCTCCCGCGGCGTCGTGCAGTCGCCGGGCCGTCCGTACCAGCACACTGTCGCCGACACGATGACCCCAGGTGTCGTTCACGCTCTTGAACCGGTCGAGATCGAAGGTCATGACGCTGATTTCGGGATGCCGGTCCACCAGCAGCGGAAGCCGGATCTCCAGGCCCCGGCGGTTCAGTAGTTCGGTCAGCGGATCCGACAGCGATTCGGTGCGCAGCATCCAGTAGAGGAGTTGCAACGCCGGTAGCGCGCTGACCACCGAGACGAACAGCAGCAGCGCGACCGCGACGGCCAACCGGATATCGCCGCCGCCGGTGGCGATCCGGACCGAGAACACGATCACCGACAGCAACGACCACACCGAATGCGCCGCCAATACCCGCGCGCTGTGGAAGAAACCCAGATAACTGCCGGTGACCACGAGCAGCACCGCGCCCATCGCGCCGAACAGCCGATCGGGGAGCTGCAGGAATTCGATCGTGAACAGCACATCGGCGCCGCCGATCAGCACCAGCGATTCCGTTTTGCTCGGCCAGGGCAGCATCCACCAGCGCAGTGCCCACAGCGTGCCGCACAACACCCCGATGGTGGAAGGTATGCCGGGGTCGCCGGGTGGCCCCACCGGGGTACCCGCGATCACCGCGCCCATCACCGCGATCGCCGCGCCCGCGACGCCGATCAGCACCTTCAGCGGTCCCAGCGCCGATCGCGCCGCCAGCGTACGAATCAGCCAGCGGTAGTCGACCGGATCGTTCCACCAGGCCCGCAGTGTTTTGCTGTCGGTCATCGGCTCACCCTTGGCCCCGACCGCGTTGCCCACCGTCGCTCGTACCGAGTGCGAGAGTTCCAAGAATTCTCACCAGCTGATCCGGAGCAGTCTAGACCGGACCTATTTATACCCGACGCGCGAGCATGTGTCCCACCCCACTCTCGACGTGTCGGATGAGCCGGGCGGGTGCGGCGCACGGAACGCACTCGCCGCCCGGCGACGTCGCGGGCGGCGGCTCCCGCACCCATTGACAGTCCAAACGGACTGTGAAAATCTCCTCGACACCATCGCCACCGAGATCGGGACGCCCACATGACTTTCAGCGGCAACACAGTCGACTACGAAGTGCGTGATCATCGCGCGTACCTCACCCTGAACCGCCCGGAGCGGCTGAACGCGATCACCGGCGAGATGGCCCAGGAGATCGGCGACGCCGTGGCCGAGGCGAACGCCGACGATTCGGTCCGTGTCATCGTCGTCCAGGGTGCGGGCCGGGCGTTCTGCGCGGGCTACGATCTGAAGCTCTACGCCGAGGGCGGTGCGGAGCACCAGGGCGTGGTCTGGGATCCGATCAAGGATTTCCGGATGATGAAGGCCAATACCGACCACTTCTTCTCGCTGTGGCGCTCGGACAAACCGACCGTCGCGAAGGTCCACGGGTACGCCGTCGCCGGCGGCAGCGATATCGCCCTGTCCTGCGACCTGGTCGTGATGGCCGAGGATGCCCGGATCGGCTACATGCCGGCCCGGGTGTGGGGCTGTCCGACAACCGCGATGTGGGTCTATCGTCTCGGCGCCGAACGTGCCAAACGCATGTTGCTCACCGGTGATACCATCGACGGCGTCCGAGCTCGGGAATGGGGGCTCGTCATCGACGCGGTACCCGCCGACCGCCTCGACACCGCCGTCGAGGAACTCGTCGACCGGATGGCGGGGATCCCGACCAACCAGCTGGTCATGCAGAAGATGATGATCAATCAGGCGTACGACAACATGGGTCTGCAGACCACCCAGAACCTCGCCGTCCTCTTCGACGGCATCACCCGGCACTCCCCCGAGGGCCGCTGGTTCGTCGACTTCGCGCAGCAGCACGGTTTCGAGGCCGCCGTCCAGTGGCGCGACACCGGCCGTTTCATACCCGACGGCGGCGGCGATATCCCGGCCGACGACGAGATCGCGCGAATGAAACGAGAACTCGACGCGAAGGCGGCCGCCCCGGAGGCCGGTCGATGACCGTGCTCACCGAATCGCTCTGGCCGGCCGATACCGGCCGGCCCGTGCTCGAAACCACCGTCGGCGAGTTGTTGCGGCAGGCAGCCGCCGAAGCACCGGACCGGCTCGCACTGGTATCGGTCGCGCCGGAACGCCGAGCCCGTACCTGGACCTACGCGGAGTTGCGTGCGGATGCCGAACGGGCGGCGGGCTGGTTGCTCGACCGTTTCCGGCCGGGTGAGCACATCGCGGTGTGGGCGCCGAACGTTCCCGAATGGCTCGTACTCCAGTACGGCGCGGCGCTCGCCGGGCTCGTCCTGGTGACGACCAACCCCGCCCTGCGCGGACCCGAGCTCGAATACGCGCTGGACAGGTCGCATGCGGCGGGCGTCTTCTTCGTCGACAGCTTCCGCGGCACCGATATGGCCGCCCTGATCCGGACCGTACTGCCCGCGGTGCCCGCGGTCCGGGAGGCAGTGGCCTTCGAGGGCTGGCTCGACGAGGTGCGCCGCACCGCGAAGCCGATACGGTTTCCCGAGGTCGATCCCCGCTCCGCCACCCAGATCCAGTTCACCTCCGGAACCACCGGCCGGGCGAAGCCCGCGGTACTCGCCCACCGGGCGATGGTCACCAATGCCGCTTTCGTGCGCGCCCGCTGCGGCGCGCCGCCGGGCGCGACATTCGCCACCGCGCTGCCGCTGTTCCACACCGCCGGTTGCGGTCTGGCAGCGCTCGGGTCGGCACACGAACGCGCCACCCTGGTGCTCGCCGAGATCTTCGATCCCCTGACGATGCTGGCAGCGATACAGGAGCACCGCGCCGAGATCTTCGGCGGCGTACCCGCGATGCTGCACGCTCTGCTCGCCCAGCCGCGGCTGGCGGAGTTCGACCTCGGTGCGCTGCGGGTGGTGATGTCCGGCGGCGACGCCGTGCCGCCGGCGCTGGCCGACGGCTGGGCGGCCGCCTGCGGCGCGGCGACCAGCGCGGTCTACGGCCAGACCGAACTCGCTCCCATCGTCTGCCAGACCGATCCGGCCGACAGCCGCGACGACAACCTGTACACGGCGGGACGACCGCTACCCGGAGTCGAGGTCTCCATCCGCGATCCCGCGACCGGGGCGGTGCAGCCGATCGGGGTCGAAGGCGAGATCTGCGCCCGCGGCTACCAGCAGATGATCGGCTATCTCGAGAGGCCGGCCGAGACCGCGCAGACGGTCGACGCCGACGGCCGGCTCCACACCGGCGACCTCGGCACGATGGACGCACGCGGATACGTCCGGGTCACCGGACGGCTCAAGGACATGATCATTCGCGGCGGGGAGAACATCTATCCCCGCGAGATCGAGGAGCTCCTGGCCGCCCATCCCGCGGTCGCCGGCGCGGCCGTACTCGGCCTCCCCGACGACGTGTGGGGCGAGAGCGTCGCCGCCGTGATCCGGCCGGACCCGGAGTGGCCGAGCCCCGCGCCGACGGAACTGCACGAATACCTGCGCGAACATCTCGCGCCGCACAAGACCCCCAAATCCTGGTACGTCACCGAGGGGTTTCCGGTGAACGCCCTGGGCAAGCTCCAGAAGTTCCGGCTCCGCGACCAGATCGCCGCCGGTGAGCTCGGATCATTGTGAACGCGGGGCCGATACGCACCGGCGCCGGGGCACGCGAGGAGCGGCAGCGTTCCACACCGGCGCCGGCGCGGCGAACCGGGCGCACGACACGCAGAGAGCAGCACGCGAAAACGCATGAGGTGCTTCTCGATGCCACGATCCGCTGTCTGGTGGACCACGGCTACGCCGGGACGACAACCCAGCGGATCCAGGACGCGGCCGGGGTCTCGCGGGGTGCGCTCCTGCATCATTTCGGTTCGAAATCGGAGTTGTTGGTCGCCGCGATCCACCATATCGCCGACCGGCGGCTACACGACCTCGACGAACTCGTCACCGGCCTCGGCGACGGACCGGAGGCCCTGCCGCGCCTGGTTCACGCGATCAGGTCGGCGATGACCGGGCCCCCTTTTCAGGCCGCCATCGAACTGTGGGCGGCCTCCCGGACCGACCGGCAGCTGCGCGCGGCGCTGCTGCCGGCCGAAAAGCGACTGGGATCCGCACTCCGGGGGTACTTCCAGCGATACGCCGGCATCGACGATCCCGAAGCGGCCCGAACGGCATTCGAATCGCTCATGGCACTGATTCGCGGACTCGAACTGACCCGCATCATGCGGGAGGACCGGACCCTGGCCGACCGCGTCGTCGCCGACTGGCTGGACAATGTCGCCCGGCTGCGGGACACCGGCACCTAGACCGTCGGCAGCGGCGGCGAAGCCGGGAAGACGACGGGCAACGCGGTCAACGCCCGATGGAACGCGCCTGTCCGCCAGGTCAACTCGTCGGCCGGCACACCCAGCCGGATCTCGGGTAGGCCGTCGAGCAACTGGTCGATGGCGTCCTGCGCGATCAGGTAGGCCAGCGAACTGGCCGGGCACACATGCGGACCACCGCCGAAGGCCAGGTGCGCGCGATTGCCCGCCAGCCGATCCGTGCCGATCACCGGATCGGTATTGCACGCGGCCATACTGATGACCACGGGCTGATGGGCCGGCAACCAGACACCGTCCACGAGGATGGGCTGTTTCGGGAAGGTGAAACAGAAATTGGCCATCGGCGGATCGTTGAACAGCACCTCGTCCAGCGCGTCCCGGGTGGACAGGCTGCCGCCCAGCGCACTGTCGCCGAACTGCTCGTCGGTGAGCATCAGGCGTAGCGAGTTGACGATGAGATTCTGCAGCGGTTCGATACCCGCCCCGTACAGCGTGGCCACCTGATTCACGATCTCCGGCTCGGTCAGCGCGCTCGGGTGCCGCATGATCCGGGTCGTCACATCATCGCCGGGCGCGGCTCGTTTGAGCTCTATCAGCTCCAGCAGCGACGCCATGAGCGCCTTGGCCCCGTCCTCCGCACCGACGCCTTCGAACATGGCGGCCATTCCGGCCGCGGCCCGCTGCGCGATCTCGGTCGGGCAGCCCAGCACGGCGTTCAGCACCGCGAAGGTGAGCGGAAAAGCGTACTGGCGGATCAGATCCGCGCGACCGTCGCCACAGAACGAGTTGATCAACGGAACAGCGATCCGCGCGACCGTTTCGTGCAGGCTGTACGGATCGATCTCGGCGAGCCCCGCGACGATGGCCTGCCGATAGCGCGTATGCGCGTAACCGTCGTTGCGCCGCGCGTTCGGCCGCCACTGCATGAGCGGAAGTACCGGGCACTCCGGCGGAATATCGCGCTGCCAGGTGCGCGGATCGGCCGGGAAACGCTCCGGGTCGTTGAAGATACTCAACGCGGTGTAGTAGCCGATCACCAGTGTCGCGGGCACACCCGGCGCCACATCCACCGGAACCAGGGAGCCGTACTGTTCGCGCATCGCCCGATACGTGCGGTGTGGATCGACCGCGAACTCCGGTACGTACAGGGGAATCCGCGGACCGTCGGTATCGATCGGCGAACCGTGCGGTGCCCGGACCGGTGGCTGGTCGGAGAGCGTCATCGAACGGATCCTAGGCGCAGAACCGGAGCCGTTGTTCCCGTTGCGGGGCGGTCCCGTCCCCGATCCCGGCTACCGGGAGCATCCGGGCGAAGTCCCCGCGAAACAGCCGCGATGCCGTATATGCCGAGCGTCGGCCACGCCGCTTCCTCAGCGTCGTACGGGTTCGTCGATCAGTTCGGAAGGGGCCTCTCCCGAAGCGAACGCGGCCACCGCCGCCAGTTCGTCACCGACCGATTCGTGGACCTCCGCTCCTTCGGCCGCCGTATTCCGGCGGCCGTCGGTGAAGAACGAGAAGACCGCCCCGAGCACACAGCAGACGAGCGCGAAGGTGAAAGCGGCGCTGAGACCGTCGGAGAACGGGGCGCTGATCAGGTGGGGGAAGAACTCCAGACCGGTCAGATGGTCGATACTGGACTGCGACAACCCGTGCAGCGCGTCGCCGCCGACCTGCTGGATGGGGTTGTAGCCGAGGAACGCCGCGAACAGGATTCCGACCGTCGGCAGCCCGGCGATCCCCTGCGCGGACCCCTCCGGCATACCGCCCGCGGTCAACCCGTCGTGCATCGCGGTCGGCAGGTGCGTGCTCAGTCCGGCGATCATCAGCGAGAAGAACACCCCGATCGAGAGCACCATCGCCGCGTTCTGGAAGGTTGTCATCATGCCGGCACCCGAGCCGCGGGAGGTGATCGGCAGCGAGTTCATCACCTGGGCGCGGTTCGGTGAGGAGAACAGACCCATCCCGATACCGTTGATCACCAGGATCGATGCGAATATCCAGTAGTGGAAGTCGACCGGTAGCGCGATCAGCGCACCGAACGTTCCCGCGGTGATGACCATGCCGGTGGTCGTGAACCCCTTGGCACCGAACCGGTCCGACAGCGCGCCGGAGAGCGGGGCGCTGAGCAGGAAGCCGACCGTCATGGGCAGCATGTAGATACCGGCCCACAGCGGAGTGCGCGAGTAGTCGTAGCCGTGCTGCGGCAACCAGATGCCCTGGAGCCAGATGATCAGGATGAACTGCAGGCCGCCGCGGCCGATCGACCCCATCAGATTGGCCGCGTTACCGAAGGCGAACGAGCGGTTCTCGAACAGCGACAGATCGAACAGTGGGCTCTCGACCTTCGTTTCGATGTAGACGAACACACCCAGTACGACGAAACCACCGATGATCGCGGTCAGGACCCAGGGGTTGGCCCATCCCATATCGGAGCTGCCGTAGGGCTGGATACCGTAGGTGATGCCGACCAGGATCGAGACGAGACCGACCGCGAAGGTCACATTCCCCCACCAGTCCATCTTCGCTTTCGTACGAACCCCGGTATCGCGCAGTTTCAGATAGGCCCACACCGTACCGATCACGCCGAACGGGACGGATACGAGGAAGATGTAATGCCACTGGATCGGCGCCAGGATTCCGCCGACCAGCAGGCCCAGGAACGACCCGGCGATGGCGGCGACACCGTTGATACCCATCGCGAGTCCGCGCTGGTCGGCGGGAAACGCGTCGGTCAGAATGGCGGAGCTGTTCGCCATCAGGAAGGCGCCGCCGACGCCCTGGACGACCCGCCAGGCGATCAGCCAGATCGCCGCTTCGGCGCCGTCGAACCAGGTGATCGCCAGAAAGATCGAGGAGACGGTGAAGATGGCGAAGCCCAGGTTGTACATGCGGGCTCGGCCGAACATGTCACCGAGGCGGCCGAAGCTGACCACGAGCACCGCGGTGACGACGAGAAAACCCATCATCATCCACAGCAGATAACTGGTGTTACCGGACTCCAGCGGATTGAGGCCGATGCCCTTGAAGATATCGGGCAGTGCGATCAGCACAATGGACGAGTTGATCGTGGCGATCAGCATACCGAGAGTGGTGTTGGACAGCGCGATCCACTTGTAGTGCGGTCCGAGTGCCGCCGGGTCGGCGGTGGACGCTCGTGTGGTGGACGTGGTCATGAAGTAGTTCCTCTGAGCAGGTGTTCCTAGGGAATGGCTACCGTGCGCGACGGGTCGCCGACGCGTAGTGGGGCCTCCGGGTCATCCGGTCATACCGAGCGCACCGGCGAGGATCGCGACGCCCCGGCCGACCGTCATCCGGTCCGCCGGGTCGAGGCTGTCGATGGCCTCCGCGAGCAATTGCGCTCTCCGGGTCCGGGAATCGGCGATCAATTCGATCCCGGCCGGTGTCGGATTCAGCAGACGAGCGCGGCCGTCATCGGGGTCGGGGGTGCGTTCGACGTACCCCCGGTCCTCAAGGACGGCCGCGATCCGCGACATCGTCGGCGCGGAGACGGACTCCCGCTCGGCCAGGGCGGACAGCCGGATCGGGGCATGGTTGATGATCGTCCACAGCGCCGAGGCCACCCCGGCGCTGAGGTTCTGGCTCTGTCCGCGGGTCCGCAGCGTTCGGTTGATCTTGGTGAGCAGATGATAAAGGGTCGCGACCTCGGCGGGCGTGCCGAGGGCGTCCGTCGCGGATACACCCTCCATCACGCCGTCTTTCGTCGAGTCGGTCACCGGTTGTCGTATTTCGGAATTTACTTGCTTCTACTAAGTAACTACACCGTAGCGCGTCTCGGCACGCGAGACCACACCGGCGGGGTGCCTCGCCGAACGCGGAGGTATCGCACCACCCGCGGCGGAGTATCGCGCAGGCCGACCCCGCGATCCGGGTGGCGGCACAGCGGCGCCACCCGCCGCGCCCGATCCCACCGGCACAGTCGGCACAGTCCACCTCGACCCTCCAGAGGCCGGCCCATCCCGATGGGTCGTGCCGGCCCATCCCGATGGGTCGTCGCCCCCGACGGTCAGTAGCGCTCGTCCAGATACCGGAGCAACTCGTTGTGCAGCAGGCCGTTCGACGCGGCCGCGGTGCCGCCCAGCAGACCGCGGTCACCGTCCAGACCGGTGAAGGCGCCACCCGCCTCGGTCACGATCACCACATTGGCCGCCATATCTCCCGGCGAGATCAGCGGGTCGGCGCAGATATCGACCGCGCCCTCCGCGACCATCATGTAGGGCCAGAAATCGCCGAAGCCGCGCGAACGCCATACCTCGCGGGACAGCGCCAGGAAACCGCCCAGGCGGCCCCGCTCCTCCCAGCCGGTGAGCGAGGAGTACGCGAAAGAGGCGTCGTGCAACTTCGCGACACGGGACACCCGCAGGCGTGACGCCGAGGAGAGGCTGCGACCGGTGAAGGCGCCGTGATCCATCGCGGCCCACCACCGGCGACCGAGCGCGGGCGCCGAGACGACACCGACCACCGGCCGGTACCCACCTTCCGCCGCCTCGAGCAGGGAGAGCTGAGTCGCCCATACCGGCACACCCCGCCCGTAGTTCTCGAGGCCGTCGATCGCGTCGACCACCCAGCAGCGTGGACCGGTCCCCTCCAAACCCTCGCCCTCGCTGAGCACCGCGTCGCGGGGACGGGACCGCTGGAGCTGACCACGGATGAGCTTTTCCACCGCGGTCTCGGTATCGCTCAACAGATCCATATCCGGTCTCGACTCGACGGCGAGACCATGCGCCTTGAAGCGGTCCATCGTTGCCGCGTCGGCGGAATCGGCGAGGACATGAGCGAAGCGAAGATCGTCTAGGTGGTCCTGCATGACCTGGAAGCTATCCGCAGCACTGCGACCGCGCCAGTGCGCCGACGCGCACACCGGCACGCCCGGTTACGAATACGAGCCGGCGGTGGGGTCATCGGATCGGGCCGCGTCTTCACGCGGCGCGGCCACCCCCGGAGCCGTGGGCACGGACCACCGCACCCACGGGCACAACCTCAGGCGTCCTGCCTGATCTCCGCGAAACTCGCCCATTGCACCTCGGCGATATCGTCGGGCTGGTCGTTGAAGGTCCGGTCGATCCACTCGATGATCTCGTCCTCGGCTCGGCGCAGAACCGATTCCGGCACGTCGACCGGGGAGATCGTCTCGAGGGAGAAATAGGTCCGCTCCCCCGCGGGCTGACCGGGGTGCTCCTCGGCCCAGTCCAGGTGTAGACGTTGTTCACCGTCGACCTTCGGCGCCAGTTCCGTCCTCGACTGCGCGAATTCGGGGTATTTCGCCAGTTCGCCGACCGCGGCTGCGCGGACGGACTCGGCCTGCGCGGGTGTGCAGTACAGCTGGACCACCAGATAGCTACTCACGCTACCGGCCACATCCTCTCGGTTGATCGCATGGCAGTGCCGCTCGTGACGACCCTGCGACATCTGCCGCCCGTTCCGAAGAACCAACTCGCGGCCACCGCAGCATATCCCGGCATCCGTCGACCGTCGGCGCGGACCGTCACGACGGCCTGTCTTCGGTTCGCCGCGCACCCCGGCGCGGCCGGGCGGACCGGCCCGGCGCGGCGTGCGTCCGAAATCCGCTCGATGCGTGCACTATTCGAGCGACCACACCGTTCTCTGCGACATTGCGGGCAGCAGACCTCAGGAGGTCACCGGCGCCGGGCCCGTTCGACTCTCGCCGCCGCGGGCCGACCAGAAATAGACCGGCGGCAGCGTCAGCTCGACAACGGTCAGCGCGATGACGAACCCGTGCGGCCATCCGTGCCCGGCCACCGAGACGAAACGAGCGAGACCACCCACGAACATGATTCCGGCGAGCCAGCGGACCGCATCCACGTGGATCGGCGACTGCCGTACCGCCCAGATCCTCGCCAGACCGTAGCCGGCGAAAACCGCACCGAAGAAACGGTTCTGGTTGTCGTCGGTGGCGGTGAGGGTTCCGGTATCGGCACCCGCGGCCGCTGCTCGGGAACACCGACCTGGATCCGTCCCGGCCGTTCCTCGACCAGCTGATCGCCGCGCTGGATATCCATTTCGCGTACTCGGTGATCATCGGCTGGCTGACTTTCGTCAGAATGCTCACAGTCGACTGGCTGGAGCAGCGCTCCTGCGGCCGCGAACAGCTCCGGGACATCTGTATCGGCGCCCTCGCCGGCGCGATGGGACCGATCACCGAATTCGGGTGACCATCACCGCGCCGGTACCGACGATGGCGGTCGCCCCGTCTCCGGAGCGACCGCCATCGTCTGTTCTCGGCCCACCCCGGCCCGAATCGGGCGGGCCGGGGCGGAGATGCTACGGCCGACCCTGATGGGAGCGCTGTCGCGCTTCGTCCACCTCGGCTTTCGACCGCGCCTTCTCGGCTTCGGCCTCCTTCTGCGCGACTTCCCGCTGCGATTCGCCCTTGTCCTGCTGGGCGATGCCTTCATCACGCAGTTCGTCGTTGCCCAGTAGGGTGCCGCCGACCTCCTTGGCCTTACCCTTCACACCTTCGGCGACGCCCTCCAGACCTTCGCGGGGGCCACTCTGCTTTTCGGCCACGATAGCTACCTCCGAACCATCGGTTGTGGTGGACACCGAACGCCTACCCCACACACACGGGTTCAATCAGCGCCTGCCGCGCAATGCGCCCGGATCCGCTGTGAAGATCGCCACGACGGCGGGCGATCCGTACCGGAACGACCAGCTCAGCGACCACGGCCTGTCCGCTCCGCAGACGACCGATCCTTCTTCGCCGGAATCCCGATGCCGACCGGCCTCACCGGAGATCGCGCGCGGCGCGCGTAGGGTCGCGCCATGGCGACTGTCGCTCAACACATGATCTCCGCGTTGCAGGTCAGCGGTGTCAGCCGGGTCTACGGTCTGCCCGGTGACAGTCTGAACGGATTCACCGACGCGATCCGGCGGGCGGACGGCATCACGTGGGAACATGTGCGACACGAGGAAGCCGCCGCATTCGCGGCCACCGCGGATGCGGCGTTGACGGGCCGGCTCGCCGTCTGCGCCGGAAGCTGCGGCCCCGGCAACCTCCACCTGATCAACGGCCTCTACGACGCGCAGCGGACGAGGGTTCCGGTGCTGGCCGTCGCCGCGCATATCCCGATCGGCGAAATCGGCTCCGGTTACTTCCAGGAGACCCACCCCGAAACGTTGTTCCGTGAATGCAGTGTGTACTGCGAACTGGTCAGCAGCCCGGAATCGGCTCCGCGGGTGGTCGAGATGGCGATGCGGGCGGCGGTCGAGGAGAACGGCGTGGCCGTGGTGGTGATCCCCGGTGAGGTCTTCCAGAGCCGCCTGTCCGACGAGCGATGGAGCGGCCGGCCCGTCCTGCCCACCCGGTCGGTACTGCGCCCGGACGACGCCACGCTGCGCCGGGCCGCGGATATTCTGAACGCCGGATCGCGGGTGACGATCCTGGGTGGAGCCGGGACGGCCGGCGCCCACAGCCAGGTCATGGCGTTGGCCGCCACTCTGCGATCGCCGATCGTGCACGCGTTCCGCGGCAAGGAGCATCTCGAATACGACAACCCGTACGACGTCGGTATGACCGGGCTCCTCGGGTACGCGTCCGGATACAAGGCGATCAAAGAAGCCGATGTGCTGCTGATGCTGGGTACCGATTTTCCGTACCCGCAGTTCTATCCCGACGACGCCGCGATCGTCCAGGTCGATATCCGGGGCAGCCACCTCGGCCGCCGCACGCCGATCGACCTGGGCATGGTCGGTAGCGTGCAGGACACGATCGATGCGCTGCTGCCGCTGCTGACGCAGAAGACCGACCGGACCCACCTGGACAGGTCGCTGCGGCACTACCGGCGCACCCGTGAATCGCTCGACGCGCTGGCGGTCAACGACCGCGACCGCACCCCCATCCGGCCGGAATACGTCGCCGGCGTGGTGAATCGACTGGCCGACGACGACGCGGTGTTCACCTTCGACGTGGGATCGCCGACGATCTGGGCGGCACGCTATCTGACCATGAACGGCCGGCGGCGGCTGACCGGCTCGTTCACGCACGGCACAATGGCCTGTGCCGTACCGCATGCGATCGGCGCGCAGACCGCCTGTCCGGGACGCCAGGTGATCGCTCTCGCCGGCGACGGCGGCTTGACGATGCTCTTCGGCGAACTGATCACGCTGATACAGAACGGTTTACCGGTCAAGGTGATCGTCTTCGACAACTCCTCGCTCAATTTCGTGGAACTGGAGATGAAAGCGGCCGGCGTGGTGACCTTCGGGACCGGCCTGGACAACCCGGACTTCGGTGCCGTCGCCCGGGCGATGGGGATCTGGGGTCGCCGGGTGGAACAGCCCGGCGACCTGGAGCAGGCCATCGCGGAGGCGCTCGCACACGACGGGCCGGCGCTTGTCGATGTCGCCGTGGCACGGCAGGAACTGACGATTCCACCGGCCGTCACGGCCGAACAGGCCAAGGGTTTCACCCTTTACGCCATCCGCACGATTCTCGCCGGACGCGCGGACGAGTTGCTCGATCTGGTCACCACCAATGTCGCCCGGCGGATCCTCGACTAGGTGTGATGTCCGGGGAGGTTGTCCCGCCCCACGCGGGTGAGTCGATGTGCCTGGTTCATTCGACTCGCCGTCCTCATGGGCGCCGTCGATATGCCCACCGTGTCGGTTCCGGGCGGCGTCGTTCGGCTACGCCGCGGCTTCCGCCCGGGAGCGGTGGTCGCACTGGGCCGATCACTCCGATAGAAGAGTGTCGACCAGGTCGCGAGCGAACTCGGCGGCTGATCGGTCGGCGAGGTGTTCGCCCTCGAATTCGATCAGGAAGGCGCGCTGGAAGCAGGCACCGAGCAGCAGCGCGGCGAGCGTATGGGGTTGCGCTCGCTCCGCGAGCCTGCCCAGTCGCTGCTCGGCGCCCAGATACTCGGCGAGTGCGGAGAGCGCGAGGTGTGGACCCAGGCCGGTGGCGCTCAGCATCTGCTGGTGGCGGGCCAAGAGGTCCGGCTGTGCGAATGCCGCGCCCAACATCGGCGCGAGGTCCCGGTAGAACGGCACCGCGTCGGCCGCGACTTCCTGGAGCAGGGCCCGGACAGTGCTGGTTCCGGCGCGGTCGGTGAGGCCCGCGAGCCGGCCGACGAACTCGCTGGGCAGCCGTTCCCGCATGACAGTGAGGAACAGGTCCTCCTTGTCCTGGAAGTGTTTGTACAGCGTGGCCTCGGAAAGTCCTGCGGTGCGCGCGATCTCCTTGGTGGTCGCGTTGGCCAGACCGCGATCGCTCATCACCGCGGATGCGGCATCGAGGATCCGGATCCGGGTCAACTGTGCCCGCGGCGATGCCGCCGCCCTCTCGGTGCCCACCAGGTCTGCCTCCCGTCGATCATGCCTTGACAGAGTAGCAAGTACTCACTCACCATTTGGTGAGTAAGCACTTACTTTCTATGGAGGTGGCGGTTCATGTCGAACCGGCAACGCAAGCGGCGCTTGGTCAATGCCGTGAACTTCGTGATCATCGGTTTGCAGCGAATCGGTATCGTGTTCGGGCCCATGCAATTGCTGACCGTCGCCGGAAGGCGGACCGGCCGATTGCGTACGTTCGCGATCGCGGTGGTGGCCGTGGCGGGTCAACGCTATATCGTGCAGGCATTCCCGAAGGCCGCCTGGGTCGCCAATGCCCGTGCGGCCGAACAGGTCACCCTGACGCGCGGCCGTCGCTCGATGCCCGCGCGGCTGGTGGAGCTGCCGGTCGAGGCACGCCGTCCGGTACTGCACCGACTGGTCGAAGAGAGCCCGGCCAGCGTGGGCAAACGATACGCCGACAATGGACTGTCCCCGAGCGCGGCGCCACAGGATGTGGCGGCCAGCGCCGAGCGCATCGCCGTATTCCGGGTCGAGGCCGTATGAGGCCGATGGCGGCAGGCACAGCTCGACCGGCCCCGATCCATCGGGACGCCCTGACCGGGAATGGCCGCCCCGGCGCGCCGAGGAAGGGTAGCGCCGACGTGGCCATCGGTGCGGTCTCGGCGGACCGGATGTCGGCGGCCCGCTTGCCGTCGGGTCCCGAGCGTTGATCAGGCGAAGCGCAGGGCCGCTGCGACGAGGACGCCGGCGACGGCGCGGCGAACCGAGAAACCGAAGACCGGACACCTGCTACTCGGCGTCGCCATAGCACTCCACCACGGCCGTCGAGAACGGAAACCGCACCGGCGTGGGCCCGAAAACCGACCGGGCGGCGGTATCGGCCGCGGCGGAGATCATTTCGGCGACGGCCGCCGCCTCCGCGGCCGGGCAGTGGACGATCACCTCGTCGTGCTGGAAGAAAACCAGCTCGGCACGGAACCCGGCCCGGGATATCGCATTCCGCAGGCCCGCCAAGACCAGCAGAGCCCAATCGGCGGCACTGCCCTGCACCACGAAATTACGGGTGAAACGCCCGCGGGCCCGCGCCGCCGGGGCACTGCCGGCCGCACCGGGATCCTCCCCGGACAGCTCCTCCCCACCCGGTGCGGCGACCGATACCGGCGGGCACGTCCGCCCCAGCCAGGTACGGACCAGACGGCCCTCTTCTCCGGCCCGCGCCGCGTCGTCGACATAGGCCACCGCCACCGGATAGCGCCGGCGGAGGCCGGCCATATGGGTCAGGGCGTCACCGGAGGTCTGCCCGTAGATGGCGCCCAGCAGGGCGAGTTTGGCTTGCGCGCGGTCGCCGCCGAAACCGCGGGCCGCCAGATCCGCGTACATGTCCGCATCCCGCCCGGCCACCTCCATCAACCCTGGATCGCCGGAGACGGCGGCAAGGATCCGCGGCTCCAGCTGGTCGGCGTCGGCGACCACCAGAGTCCAGCCCGGGTCGGCCCGGATCGCCCGGCGGATCACTTTCGGGATCTGCAGAGCGCCACCGCCGTTGGTGGTCCAGCGACCGGAAACCGTTCCGCCGGGGAGGTATTCGGGGCGGAAGCGACCCCCGTGCACCCACTGTTCGAGCCAGGACCAGCCGTGCGCGGTATACAAGCGGTACAGCGACTTGTAGGCCAGCAGCGGTGCGACCGCCGGGTGATCGATCTGCTGGAGTTCCCATTTTCGCGTGGAGGACAGGAAGATCCCGGCGCGGGCGAACGCTCTGATGATGTCGTTGGGCAGATCCGGACGGACCCGCACTCCGTCCCCGAATGCCCGCGACACCTCATCGGCCAATTCCACCATCCGGCGCGGTTCCGATGCGCCCGCGAAGCGCTCGCCCAGCATCGTATCCAGCAACTCGCGATGCACGTCCGCCCGCCACGGAAGTCCGGATCGCGACATCTCCGCGGCGACCAGCATGCCCGCGCATTCGGCGGCGAGCAGCAGTCGCATCCGCTCCGGATGTTCGGTCGCCGCGGTCCGGGCGATCTGCCCCGCGTAGACCTCCAGCAGGGCGGTGAATTCATCCGTTCCGGGCGGCAGCGGCACCGGCCCCGACTCGAACAGCGACGGCTGGAGCTCGGCGGCCCGCGCGGGGGCATCCGGCGGAACGGGTAGGTCGTACCGGCGCGCCCAGGCGGCCGCCAGCGAGCGGGGCTGACCCGACTGTCCCTGCTCGTAGCCGATCAGCAGTGCCTCCGCGGCCTGCACGTCGTAGCAGCGCTCGACGCGTACTCCCGCCGCCAGCAAGGATCGGTAGATCTCGGGGGTCGAGCGCCACACCCACCGCTCGACCTCCGGGCGTGAGCGGACGGCCTCGGCGAGCGAGGGCTCGTGGACCACCGGGCCGGGGCGGCCGTCCGGATCGAGCGGGCACAAGCGCGCGCCGCCGTCACCCGATTCCGCCACCGCCCATCGCACGCTGCGAGTCTGTCAGCAGGGTCCGACACCGGGACGGTCGGCCACGGTGTTCACACCGTGCGATAGGCCCGGCTCCCCGCACTGCGCGCGGACGAGGTGTTCAACGCTTCGACCGCGGCGACCAGGGGCGCGAGTTCCGGATCGGCGGCCGCCTGTCCCAGCGCACCCGACAGCGCCGTGTCGTGGGTGGGCCGGGCATGCGCCAGCAGGTCCAGGCCCGCGGGGGTCACATCGGTGTAGATCCCGCGTCGGTCGTCCTGGCACAGGTACCGCTCCAGCAAACCGCGATCCTCCAGCCGCGCGACCAGGCGGGTGGTGGCGCTCTGGCTCAGCACGACCGCGTCGGCGACCTGGTTCATCCGTAGATGCCCACCCGGCCCGTCGTGCTGCCGGCTCAGCACCACCAGCAGCGAGTATTCGCGCACGCTCAACCGGTGTCCGGTCTGCAGGGCCCGCTCGATACACGCCTCGATCCGGTCGTGCAGCAGGGACAGGGCGTACCACCCGTCGGCCAGGCCGGTCAGCGCGGGATCCGCGGTCATGGTGTTCCTTCTGTCGGCGTCGATGCTCCAGGATAGATGACTACCGAAATAGTCCGCGCTTGCAATTAAATGCGTGTGCAATTATTGTCTACGCACGTAATGCTCGTGCGCAATCCGATGTGGAGGCACCGCCCATGCCGCTCGCCCTGCTCGCCCTCACCCTCGGGGCCTTCGGGATAGGCACCACCGAGTTCGTCGTCGTGGGACTGCTCCCCGATATCGCCGGCACCTACGGTGTATCGATACCGACAGCCGGCCTCCTGGTCACCGGCTACGCCTTGGGCGTGGTGGCCGGCGCACCGCTGATGACCGGCCTCGGCACCCGGATCGCCCGCAAGCGCATGCTGCTCGCCATGCTGCTGCTACTCGTCGTCGGCAACGTATTGTCCGCTGCCGCACCGACCTTCGCGGTTCTGGTGACGGGCCGGGTCATCGCCTCGCTCGCCCACGGCGCGTTCTTCGGCATCGGCGCGGTGGTAGCGGGCACCCTGGTCGCCCCGGCACGCCGGGCGAGCGCCATCGCGATCATGTTCACCGGATTGACCGTCGCGACCGTACTCGGAGTGCCGCTGGGCACCCTGCTCGGCCAGCACTTCGGCTGGCGGCTCACCTTCGTATTCGTTTCCCTGGTCGGGCTGGTCGGACTCCTCGGGGTCGCCGCGCTGATACCCGAGGCACCCGCACCACGCCACGCCCGGCTCCGAAGCGAACTCGCCGTCTTCCGGAACCCACAGGTCCTGCTGGCCATGGCCATGACAGTGCTCGGCTTCGGCGGCGTCTTCGCCGCGATCACCTATCTGGCACCGATGATGACCGAGGTCACCGGCTACGCCGAGAATTCGGTGACGTGGCTGTTGGTGCTGTTCGGCCTGGGTTTCTTCGCCGGGAATCTGATCGGCGGCAAGTTCGCCGACCGGCATCTGATGCCGATGCTCTACCTCTCACTGGGCGGGCTCGCGGTGGTACTGGCCCTGTTCACCGTCACCGCCCACAACAAGATCGCCGCCGCGATCACGGTGGTGCTGATCGGCGCACTGGGATTCGCGACCGTACCCCCACTCCAGAAGCGGGTGCTCGACCATGCCGCCGGTGCGCCCACCCTGGCCTCGGCCGTCAATATCGGCGCCTTCAACCTGGGCAACGCGATCGCCGCCTGGCTGGGCGGCGCGGTGATCGCGGCCGGGTTCGGATACACCGCACCCAACTGGGTCGGCGTGGCCCTGGTGATCGCCGCGGTCGGCCTCGCGGTCACGTCGGACCTGCTGGAACGTCGCGCGAAGCGGGTGGACACGCCGGAACGCGAACTGCTCGGCGTCTGAGTGCGCAGCCAGCACCGCCGAACCGCTCGCGCACGGTCGTCCACTCGACGAGCGACCGTGCGCGAGGACAGCTGTCGGCGTACCGTCGACTTCGTGAGCAGCGGCGCACCGGCGGACGGCTCGGGCCTGTGGGCACGAGTGTTCGCGATGCTGTACGACCCGCTGCTCTGGCTGGGCGAGCGCCGGGGTATGGGGACGCGCCGCCGGAATCTGCTCGGGCGGGCGAGCGGGCGCACCGTCGAACTCGGCAGCGGTACCGGCCTCAACCTGAAGTACTACCCCGACGGCCTCGACGAGCTGACCCTGACCGAACCGGAAGCCGCGATGCGCACCCGCCTGTCGCGGAAACTGCGCCGCGACGACCGAGCCGGAACGCAGGTCCTCGACGCATCCGCGGAACGACTACCGTTCGCGGACGGTAGCGTGGATACCGTCGTTTCGACGCTCGTACTGTGCACCGTCGACGACCCGGATCCGGCATTGCGGGAGATCGAACGCATCTTGCGCCCCGGCGGTCGGCTGCTTTTTCTCGAGCACGTGCGTTCCCGGTCTCCGCGGCTCGCCCGGTGGCAGGACCGTCTCGAGGAACCGTGGCGGCGGTTCGCGGAGGGCTGCCACTGCAACCGAGCCACGCTCGACCTGATCCGGGCGCGGGGGCTGGAACTCGACGATGTGCAGGAGACGTCGTGGCGCGGAATGCCCCCGATCGTCCGGCCGCTGATCACGGGTGCGGCCACCAGGAAGGTTTCCGGCCGGAGCTGAACCGCACCGGTTCCGCCGAATCCCGCATCGATATCCCCGGGCAGGCATCACGAATTGCACTGCCTCGCACTATTATCGATCACAACGTCGATCGATCCCGGCCTCGCGGCGCCTATTATTCAGGCAGCCGGAGTGGATCCGGCGCGTTCTCGGGCACGCACCTGTTCCGAGGGTGCGGAGGCTGGGAGATCATGATGGAAAATCGCCTGGGCAAGTCGGTCGGCATGGTGGCGTTCGGTGCGCTGCCCGTGGTCGCGGCAGTTGTACTCGCTGGTCCGTCCGCCGCGGACGCCACCGTCGGGCACGCCGCGCCGGTGGCCGGTATCCCGCTGGAGAAGAGCGAGGACATCGCGACCGACCCGCACGCGCTCATTCCCGATCCGGTGCTGAACGGCTCGGTCGGCTCCGCCGTGGGATCGGCCACCGGATCCGGCGGCTCACTCCTCGGCTCCGTGATCGGCGCCCTGGTCGGTTTCTTCCGTCCCGACGTGATACCGCAGGTTCTGCCCTGATTGCCAGGTAATTACCAAGATCCCCGATCAGAGAGCGCTCGGTGTTTTCTTCGCGCCGCTGCGCACCTGGAAAGCTCCGACGATCTCCACGATTCCCATGAAGATCAACCACCAGCCGGCCACCAGCGTCAGCACCGCGACGGAATGGAACGGCCAGACGATCAACATACCGCCGCCGATCAACAGCACTATGCCGAAGAAAACATTCCAGCCGCGCCCGGGAGCCCCCGAGGGCGCATCGATACCGGCGATCAGCACCGCCACGCCGCGGAACATCCAGCCGATACCGATCCACAGCGCCATCAGCAACACAGCGTCGCCGAGGTGGCGCAATGCGAAAAAAGCCAAAATGAAGGACAGTACGGCGCTGACGATCAACATGACGCGCCAGCCGCTCGATATATGGCCACCGAATGCCGCGACCAACTGGAAGATGCCCGAGATCAGCAGATAGATACCGAACAGGACGGCCAAGACCACAATCGTCGGCCCGGGCCACAGCAGCACCAGAATACCGACGACCACCGATGCCGAGCCGATGATCAGCATCGCCTGCCACGCGCGGCGGGCCAGTTGATGCAGCGGCCCCACATACTGTGTTTCGCTGGTAGTCATGGCGGCATAATATGACGCCGACTACCAATTGCTGCGGATTAGCCCATATCGAGACCGGTACGGTATCGAAATGCGTCGACCAGCGTCCGCCCGGTAGCTCGTTTTCGGGCGGGGACAGCCGCACAAACCCTGCACGGGTGCCCCGG
>JABFXT010000818.1 GCA_013361595.1 Nocardia sp.
AGGACCGGCGAGCTTCGGCCCAAGCCGGAGAGTTCTCGCAGGTCACGCGTGCCGGCGCCGTGGTCGATGATGCCGACGACCAGGAAAAGGGCGGCCTTGAACATGGCATGCGCCACGATCAGGCCGATACCGGCGAGTGCGGCGTCCGGGGTGCCCAGGCCCACCATCATCACCAGGAAGCCCAGCTGACTCACCGTGCCGAAGGCGAGAACCAGTTTCAGGTCGGTGACCTGCATGGCCCGCAATCCGGCCAGCAGCATGGACGCCAAACCCAGCGTGAGGATCACCGGCCGCCATACGGGTTCGTCGGCGAAGGCCGGCGCGAGCCGGGCAATCAGATAGACACCCGCTTTCACCATGGCTGCCGCATGTAGATACGCGCTCACCGGGGTGGGCGCGGCCATGGCGCCGGGCAACCAGAAGTGCAACGGCACGATGGCGGATTTGCTCAATGCGCCGACGAGTACGAGCCCGATCGCGACCTGGATCGCGATACTTCCAGGGGGATGCTCGGCCGCCAGCAGATCGGAGAGCAGGTAGCTGCCGTAGGACTGCCCGAGTATCACGATCCCGGCCAGCATGGCCAGGCCGCCCGCGGCGGTGACCAGCAGTGCCTGCAGAGCCGCGCGACGTCCGGGGACGCTGTCGGAGTTGTGCCCGACCAGCAGGAACGACAGAACGGTGGTGATTTCCCAGAAGGTGAACAGCAGCAGCATGTTGTCGCTGGTGACCAGGCCGAACATGGCGCCGGAGAAGGCCACCAGCCAGGCGGCGAAGGAGCCGAGTTTCGGTTCGTCGTCGGTGAAGTAGCGGGCGCAGTAGGCCAGGACCAGTGCGCCGATGCCCAGGATCAACGCACTCATCACGGTGGCCAGGGAATCGAACCGGAGGTCCAGCGACAGATCGATGGTGGGCGCCCACGGCATGCGGACCTGGACTTCGTCGTTCCAGTGGGCGACGACCCAGCCGAGGCTGCCCAGCGGTACCAGCGCGAGGGGATAGAACGCGTTGCGGCCCAGTGCTCGCACGGCGGCGGGCGCGATCAGCGCGGCCAGGGCGTGTGCGAGCAGGATGGCGAGCAAGCGTTACCTCCGTCGGGATAGGGGCGGCGGCGGGGTATTGCGCGCTCATCATATGCGAGCACGAACTGGGACAATCGTACAGATTAGTGGTTTCGCACGCGCACCCGGCTACCCTCGGGCAACAGTTTTACCAGGTCAGGCATAACGGACAGATCGGAAAGAGTCAGTGCCGGGACTCCGCGTACCGGCGCAGAGACTCCACCTGCGCCCGGTCCAGCGAAGGCCGTACCGCGCGGCGCGCGGCGGCGATATCCGCGGCCGTCACATCGGCGGCGTCCACATCGCGGCGCATGGCCGCCAGCGCCGCCTCCCGCAGTAGCGCCGCGCAGTCCGCGGCCGAGAAACCTTCCAGATCGGCGGCGAGCCGCGCCAGGTCCACCGATTCCGCCAGCGGCACCGCACGGCCGGTGGTGCGCAGAATGGCCTCCCGGGCGTCGGCGTCGGGCGGCGGAACGAACACCAGCCGTTCGAGCCGGCCCGGTCGCAGCAGTGCCGGATCGATCAGTTCCGGACGGTTGGTGGCACCCAGCACGACCACATCGCGTAACGGCTCCACTCCGTCCAGTTCGGTGAGCAGTGCCGCCACCACCCGGTCGCCGACTCCGGAATCGGAACTCTGCCCGCGCCGCGGTGCCAGTGCGTCCACCTCGTCGAGGAAGATCAGCGACGGTGCGGAATCCCGGGCCCGCTGGAACAGCTCCCGCACCGCGCGTTCGGACGAGCCCACCCATTTGTCCATCAGTTCCGCGCCCTTGACGGTGTGCACGCTCAGCTGGCCGCTGCCCGCCAGCGCCCGCACCAGGAAGGTTTTCCCACAGCCCGGCGGGCCGTACAGCAGCACCCCGCGCGGCGGTTCGATCCCCAGCCGGGCGAACGAATCGGGGTGGCGCAGCGGCCACAGCACCGATTCGGTCAGTGCCTGCTTGGTCTCGGCCATATCGCCCACATCGTCGAGGCCGAGACTGCCGATCGCCAATTCCTCGGTGCCCGATCGCGACAGCGGCCGGATCACTTCCAGCGCGCCGGTGAGATCCTCCTGCTCGAGCCGTGGTTCGGTGCCGTCACGGCTGGCACGCGCGGCCGCCCGCAGCGCCGCTTCCCGGCACAGCGCGGCGAGATCGGCGACCACGAACCCGGGTGCGGTCGAGGCGATCTCGTCGAGTCGCAGCTCGCCGGTCGGTACCTTGCGCAGCAACTGCTCGAGCAGTGCCCGGCGCACCGCCGCTTCCCGGCACAGCGCGGCGAGATCGGCGACCACGAACCCGGGAGCGGTCGAGGCGATCTCGTCGAGTCGCAGCTCGCCGGTCGGTACCTTGCGCAGCAACTGCTCGAGCAGTGCCCGGCGCACCGCCGCGGTGGGCAGCGCCAGCGCGAGCTCCCGGTCGCACAGATCGGGCGCCCGCAGCCGCCGGTCGATGGCCGCCGGATGCGCGGTGGTGGCCAGCAGCGCCACACACGGTTCGGCCACCGCCGCCCGCAATTGGTCCAAGATCAGGGTGGCGACCGGTTCGGCCGGTTCGGGTAGCAGCGCGTCGATATCGGTGACCAGCAGAATCCCGCCGCGACCCGACCCCACCGCCGCGGCCGCCGCGGCAACCGCGCGCAACCGGGC
>JABFXT010000470.1 GCA_013361595.1 Nocardia sp.
ACCCGGATAGTCGATACCGCCGGGCTCGATCGGGCGACCCGGGCGGCGCTGATCCGGATGCGGACCCGTGCCCTGCTGTGGAACGGTCGGGCCGAACAGGCCGAAGCCACCTTGCGGGTCGCGTTGCGGCACCGGCCCGAGCACGCCGATGATCCGGGACTGCGCTGGCTGCTGGCTCATGTGTGCCATGCCCAGGGGCGATTGGCGGAGGCGGTCGAAGTCGCCGAGACGGCGCTTGCCACTTTGGATCTCGGCGAATCCGATGCGGCCCGGTTCCTGGGCCTTTGCGCGCTGGACAATTTCTTCCTGGAGCGGTTCGCCGAAGCCGAGCGGGCCGGGCGGCGTGCGGTCGCGCTGGGCCGCCGGTCGGGAAACTCGTTGGCCACCGGGTACGGGCTGATGGCGCTGGGGGCGGTGCGCTACACCCACGGCTATCTCGACCGCGCGCTGGAGATCAGCACCGAATCGCTGACCGTGCTGCAGGACGCGGCCGGATCGGACCAGATCGATCCGTATGTGCTCTACGCGCACTGCCTGATCGAACTCGACCGGCCGACCGCCGCGCTGGAGGCACTACAGACAGCCATCGGGCACAATCGCCGGACACACGGGGTCTACCTGGCGCCCAATCTGATGGCCGAAGCGCGGCTCTTCCTGCTCAGCGGCCGCTGGGACGAGGCGATCGAGGCCTGCCGCGCCTGTCTGGAGGCACCGGATGTACTCGGTTATGCGCCGGTCGCGCACAGCGTGACGGCTCTGATCGGGCTCCACCGCGGTGTGCCCGTGCCCGCTGACGTGCTCGACCCGGACGATCGCCTGGGGACCGCCGGGTACGGTTACATGCATCCCTGGGTCACCGCTCTCGTGCACGAGACCCGCGGTAACCCGGAACCGGCGCTGCGATTGCTCGTCGAGACCCATGCGAACCTGGCCGCGGGAATGAGCGCCTCGACGCTGCACTACATACTTCCCGATATCGCCCGCCTGGCCTTCGACGCCGGCGACGGAGCGGCGCTGCGCGGGGCACTGGTGGCCGCGGAGGAATCGGTGGCCAGGCAGTCCACCGCGTCGCGGTCCGGTATCGCGCAGTTGTGCCGCGGGCTGGCCGGGAGCGACCCGGACGCGCTGTTCGCCGCCGCGCGCGAGTTCGCCCGCTGCGACTGGCCGCTCTATCAGGCCCAGGCCTACGAGAATGCCGCGATCGTGCTGGCCGCGGGTGGGCGCGGCACGGACGCACGGGATGCCCTCGAATCGGCCGTACAGCTGTACTCCGGGCTGGGGGCTTCGTGGGATACCGCCCGTGCGGTGGCGCGGGTGCGCAGGTACGGAATCCGCCGGGGTGTGCGCGGCCCGCGAAATCGTCCGAAGACCGGCTGGGCGTCGCTGACCGATACCGAACGCGCGGTGGCGGTTCAGGTGGCGGAGGGCAGTTCGAACGCTGATATCGCGGCGCAGATGTTCCTGTCGCGCCGGACCGTCCAATCGCATGTTTCGAGCATTCTCGCCAAACTCGGGGTGCGTTCGCGGCGGGAGATCGCCGCGGCGATGCCGGCGACCTTCCGCTGAGCCGGTCCGGTGCTCGCTCTTTCCACAAGTTCGGCGATTGCGCCCGAGTTGTCCACAGATCTGATTCCGCCCCGCCGTCGCCGGTTCGGACGCCGCACGATGAACAGGACTCCCGGGACCGCCGGGCGAACGGAGGGGTGGAGATGTACGAGGCAGTGGCGACCGTGGTCGGTACGGTAGTGACCGAGCCGGTCAAACGTGATCTGCCCAGCGGCGAGCAGATGATCGGCTTCCGGCTGGCGAGTACCGCGCGGCGGCTCGACCGCGAAACCGGTGAATGGGTGGACAATGGGATGCTGTTTCTCTCCGTGAGCTGCTGGCGGCGGCTCGTGGCGGGAGTCGAGGCGTCGATCCACCGGGGTGATCCGGTGATCGTGCAGGGGCAACTCCGGTCCAACGAGTACCGCACCCGAGACGGTGCCCAACGCCGTGATCTGGAGATGCGGGCGCATACCCTGGGACCGGACCTCACCCGCTGCACCGCGCGGGTGGAGCGCCGGCGAGCCGCGCAGCCGGGGACGGGCGGGAATATATCCGCTGTTCCGGGCGCTGCGTCTGCCGAAACCGGGGTGGTGGGGGAACAGGACGATCCGAAGGTGGAGCGGTCGGCGCGGGACAATGTGCCCGTGAATGCCGACGTGTGAAACCGCACCGATGTTTGACGGATAGGGTGATCGCTATGGCTGAGTTCATCTACCAAATGAAGAAGGTTCGCAAGGCGCACGGCGACAAGGTCGTGCTCGACGATGTCACCTTGAACTTCCTTCCCGGCGCCAAGATCGGCGTTGTCGGTCCGAACGGCGCCGGTAAATCCAGCGTCCTGAAGATCATGGCCGGATTGGACCAGCCGAACAACGGTGAGGCCTTTCTCGCGCCGGGCGCCAGCGTGGGGATCCTGCAGCAGGAGCCGCCGCTGAACGAGGAGAAGACGGTTCGCGGCAACGTGGAGGAGGGCCTCGGCGAGATCAAGGTCAAACTCGACCGGTTCAACGAGATCGCCGAGCTGATGGCCACCGATTACTCCGACGAGCTCATGGACGAAATGGGCAAACTGCAGGAGGACCTGGATCACGCCGACGCCTGGGACCTGGACTCCCAGCTGGAACAGGCGATGGACGCGCTGCGGTGCCCGCCGCCGGACGAACCGGTCACCAATCTGTCCGGTGGTGAGCGGCGCCGGGTGGCGCTGTGCAAACTGCTGCTGAGCAAGCCCGACCTGCTGCTGCTCGACGAGCCCACCAACCATCTCGACGCCGAGAGCGTGCTCTGGCTCGAGCAGTTCCTCGCGCAGTACCCGGGTGCCGTCCTGGCGGTCACCCACGACCGGTACTTCCTCGACAACGTGGCCGGCTGGATCCTCGAGCTCGACCGCGGCCGCGCCATCGGATACGAGGGCAACTACTCCACCTATCTGGAGAAGAAGGCCGAACGGCTCGCGGTCCAGGGCAAGAAGGACCAGAAGCTGCAGAAGCGGCTCAAGGACGAACTCGCCTGGGTGCGCTCGGGTGCCAAGGCGCGCCAAGCGAAGAACAAGGCACGTCTGGGCCGCTACGAGGAGATGGCCGCGGAGGCCGAGAAGATGCGGAAGCTGGACTTCGAGGAGATCCAGATCCCGGCCGGGCCGCGACTGGGCAGTGTCGTCGTCGAGGTCGAGCATCTGGACAAGGGCTTCGGCGATCGTCAGCTGATCA
Source organism: Nocardia sp. (assembly GCA_013361595.1). Lineage (GTDB taxonomy): Bacteria > Actinomycetota > Actinomycetes > Mycobacteriales > Mycobacteriaceae > Nocardia. The sequence goes on from JABFXT010000470.1 coordinate 3,258, forward strand.
AGGACCTGTCGTTCACCCTGCCGCGCAACGGCATCGTCGGTGTGATCGGTCCGAACGGTGTCGGTAAGACGACCCTGTTCAAGACCATCGTGGGCCTGGAAGAGCCGGACAGCGGAACGGTCAAGGTCGGCGATACCGTCAAGTTGAGCTACGTGGACCAGTCCCGTGCCGGGATCGACCCGGGCAAGACCGTATGGCAGGTGGTTTCGGACGGACTCGACTACATCGAGGTCGGTCAGCAGGAGATGCCGTCCCGGGCGTATGTGAGCGCCTTCGGATTCAAGGGCCCGGATCAGCAGAAGCCGGCCGGGGTGCTCTCCGGTGGTGAACGCAACCGGTTGAACCTGGCGCTCACCCTGAAGCAGGGCGGCAACCTGATCCTGCTCGACGAGCCCACCAACGACCTCGACGTGGAAACACTGGGGTCGCTGGAGAACGCATTGGAGCAGTTCCCGGGCTGTGCCGTGGTCATTTCCCACGACAGGTGGTTCCTGGACCGCACCTGTACGCATATCCTCGCTTGGGAAGGTGACGCCGACAACGAGGCCGAATGGTTCTGGTTCGAGGGCAACTTCGAAGCCTACGAGGCCAACAAGATCGAACGCCTCGGGCCGGAAGCCGCACGGCCGCATCGAGTGACACATCGCAAGCTGACCCGCGGGTAACGCCGCGGGACTTTTCCCGCTGCCCGCGTTCGGGTCTACCCTCGGGATCGGTGTCGGTGTGTCCGAGAAAAACCGCATTCAAGGGAGTGGGAAATGACGGTCTCGTCCGAATTGTCCAGCGAGGCATGGGCTGCCGAATTGCCGGATACGCTACGTGCCGACCTCGGCAATCTGGAGGACGGATACTTCCGGCATGTCGAGACCGAGGACACCGATTGTGAGATCACCGCGCCCACCCTCACCTTCCGTGCCCACTTGACCCTGGCCCTGACCCGTGACCCGGGTCAGGGCCTCGTGCGGGTCCACCACCCGGACGACGGATCGGGGCTGGGCGCCGCGGTACAGCTCGTCACCGACGATATGCCGATGCTGGTCGATTCGGTGACGGCGCTCTTCGGCCGGATGGGTGCCACCATCAGCGAGGTCATCCACCCCATCTTCACGGTCGAACGGGATTCGAGCGGTACTCTCGCCGCCGCCCATCTGCACGAAGCCGGACTGCGCCGCGACGGCAACGCCGAGGGCCGCGAGTCCTGGATCCATCTCCAACTGCACCCGGCGACGAGCGCTCGGCTGCTCGACGAGATCGCCGCCGCCGTACCGGACGTCATCAAGGATGTGCGACAGGTGAGCAGCGATACCGGGGCGATCCATGCCATTCTCGACGAATTGGCGACACGGCTCGAACAGGCCGGTGATTCCGCGGCCGCGGCGGCGGCCGATATCGAGCCGGCCGACTGTGCCCGCCTGCTGCGGTGGATGGCCGACGACAACTTCACGATGCTGGGCTACGCCCGGTACCGGAGCGAACCGGGCGCGGAACTGCCGGTGCCCGTGCCGGATTCCGAGCTGGGAGTCCTGCATCCGGGGACCGCGACCGGTTTCCAGGTACCGATCACGGCCGGTGCCCGTCCGCTGCTGCGGATGACCCAGGGCCTGATTCCGGTCACCATGCAGCGCGCGGTGTACCCGTACTACATCGGCGTGGCCGATCTGGACAGCGCGGGCGAGGTCCGGGGTGAGCACCTGTTCGTCGGTGTCTTCACGGTGACCGCGCTGCACGAGAACGTGCTGGACATTCCGGTGGTGGGGCAGCGGGTGCGCGCCGCCATCAAGGGCAGCGGATTCGATCTGGACTCGTTCTCGGGCCAGGCCATGCTCGAAGTGATGCAGGGTTTTCCGCGTACGGAACTCTTCTCCTCCGATGCCGCGACCCTGCGCCGTACCGCCACCGCCGTACTGAACGTCGGCTTGCGCCGCCAGGTTCGGCTCTTCCTCCGGGGCGATCCCTATGGCAGGTTCGTCGCCGCCATGGTGTACCTGCCGCGCGACCGCTACACCACCGCGGTCCGGCTGGAGATGCAGGACATCCTGGTCCGTGAACTCGGTGGTGCCTCGATCGACTACTCCGCGCGGGTCAGCGAAAGCGAACTCGCCAGCGTGTATTTCACCATCCGGATGCCGAGCGCGGACACCGCCGAGGTGCCGGTGTCCTCCGCGGAGGAGATCTCCGAAGCCGAACGGGTGCGGATTCAGAACCTGCTCGCGGAGGCGAGTCGTACCTGGGACGATCACCTGAACGACGCGGTGAACGCGTCGACCGTACTCGACCCGCGGATCGTGCGGCGCTACTGCGAAGCCTTCCCCGAGGGGTACAAACAGGATTTCAGCGCGCGGCGCGCACTCGCCGATATCGATCGGCTGGAGCGGCTGGCGCCGGGCAGTATCGATCAGCATCTGTACCGGGTGGCCGGCGCCCCCGCGGGGTCCTGGCGATTCACGCTGTACATCGGTGGTTCCGGTATCTCGCTCAGCCAGGTGCTGCCGGTACTGCAGAGTCTGGGTGTCGAGGTGCTCGACGAGCGGCCGTACCGGATCAGGCGCGAACGAGACGGTGGCGAACCGGCCGAGGAACGCTGGATCTACGATTTCGGCCTGCTGGCGAGCAACGAACTGCTGCGCGGCGCGCTCGATCAGGACCTCGACGCCGAACTCCTCGAGGTGGCGCCCGATACGCTCGCGGCCACGAAGACCGAAGCCGTCGCGGCCGAGCGGGTACGCGACCGCTTCACCGCCGCGTTCGACGCGCTCTGGTACGGCCGGGCCGAGGCCGACGGCCTGAACGAGCTGGTGCTGCGGGCCGGGCTCTCCTGGCGGGCGGTAGCGGTGCTGCGGACCTACGCGAAATATCTCCAGCAGGCGGGTTTCCCGTACAGCCAGGTCAATATCGCCCGGGTCCTGCACACCTATCCCGATACGGCGAAACTGTTCGCGCAGTTGTTCACCGCCCGATTCGATCCGGACAGCCATTCCACCGAGTCGGCCGCCGGTATCGAAGAGCACCTGCGTGAGCGAATCGACCAGGTGGTCAGCCTGGACGCGGACCGCATCCTGCGGGCGATCCTCGGGCTGATCCGGGCGACGCTGCGTACCAACTACTACGTCACCGACGCGGACGGCGCCTCCCGCGACTTCATCTCGGTGAAAGTGGAGCCACAGGAGATCGCCGAACTGCCGCAGCCGCGGCCGAAGTACGAGATCTTCGTGTATTCGCCGCGGGTGGAGGGTGTGCATCTGCGGTTCGGTGCGGTGGCGCGTGGTGGTTTGCGGTGGTCGGATCGGCTGGAGGATTTCCGGACCGAGATCTTGGGTCTGGTGAAGGCGCAGGCGGTGAAGAACGCGGTGATCGTGCCGGTGGGTGCGAAGGGTGGTTTCGTGGTGAAACGCCCGCCGGCCGCTACCGGTGACGCCGCCGCGGACCGGCAGGCCATGATGTCGGAGGGTATCGAGTGCTACCGCACCTTCATCTCCGGATTGCTGGATATCACCGATAACGTCGATCTCGCCGGTGGACAGGTGGTGCCGCCGGAGCGGGTGGTGCGTCGCGACGGTGACGATACGTATCTGGTGGTGGCTGCTGACAAGGGGACGGCGACGTTCTCCGATATTGCGAATGATGTTGCGGGTCGGTATGGGTTCTGGTTGGGGGATGCGTTCGCGTCGGGTGGTTCGGCGGGGTATGACCACAAGGCGATGGGGATTACTGCGCGGGGTGCGTGGGAGAGTGTGAAGCGGCATTTCGCGGAGATGGGGGTGGATACTCAGTCGCAGGATTTCACTGTGGTGGGTGTGGGGGATATGAGTGGGGATGTGTTCGGTAACGGGATGTTGTTGTCGGAGCATATTCGGTTGGTGGCGGCGTTCGATCATCGTCATATTTTTTTGGATCCGGATCCGGATGCGGGGTCGTCGTTCGGTGAGCGGTCGCGGTTGTTCGGGTTGGCTCGGTCGAGTTGGGCGGATTATGATCGTTCGTTGATCAGTGCGGGTGGCGGCGTATACGACCGCACCGTGAAAGCGGTCCCCATCAGCCCGCAGGCCCGTGCCGCGCTCGGCCTGCCCGACGATGTGGTGAAACTCGCCCCACCGGAATTGATTCGGGCCATTCTGCAAGCGCCTGCCCAATTGCTGTGGAACGGTGGTATCGGCACCTATATCAAGGCGAGCACCGAAACGAATGCCGATGCCGGTGACAAATCCAACGATGCGGTCCGGGTGAATGCCGACCAGTTGCGGGTCAAGGTGATCGGCGAGGGCGGTAATCTCGGTGCGACGGCGCTGGGGCGGATCGAGTTCAGTCGTAACGGTGGGAAGATGAACACCGACGCGCTGGACAATTCCGCGGGTGTGGACTGCTCGGATCACGAGGTGAACATCAAGGTTCTGCTCGACGGTGTGGTGTCGGCGGGTGAACTCGCTATCGAGGATCGCAATCCGCTGCTCGCCGAAATGACCGACGAAGTCGCGCAGATGGTATTGCAGGACAACGTCTCCCAGAACTACGTGATGGGTATTTCGCGGACCGAGTCCGCCCGGATGCTCAATGTGCACCGGCGCCTCATCGAAGAGCTGGAGAGCCACCGCGGCCTCGATCGGCAGCTCGAGGCGTTGCCCACCGACGTGGTCCTCAAACGGCGGCTGGAGGAGGGCACCGGGCTGGCATCGCCGGAACTCGCCAATCTGCTGGCCCACGTGAAGCTGTCGCTCAAGGCTGATCTGCTGGCCGGTGACCTGCCCGACAGTGCGTTCTTCGCCGCCCGGCTGCCCGAGTACTTCCCGACCCCGCTGCGGGAGCGATTCGGCGCGGCGATCAAGAAGCACCGTCTGCGCCGGGAGATCGTCACCACCATGATCGCCAACGAGGTGGTGGACTACGGCGGGGTGACCTACACCTTCCGTCTCGGCGAAGAGATCGGGGCCACCGCGACCGATACCGTGCGGGCCTTCGCCGCCGTCACCGAGATCTTCGGGCTGCACGATATCTGGGACCGGATCCGGGCCGCGGATACGACGGTCGGGGTACGCGACCAGCTCGAGCTGGAAACGAAGCGCACCCTGGACCGGGCGTCACGCTGGTTGCTCACGAACCGCCCGCAGCCGGTGGCCGTCGGCGCCGAGATCAACCGGTACCGGGTGGGTGTCCGGGAACTCGCACCCGAGGTGCCGGGTTGGCTGCGTGGTCATCATGTCAGCACACTCACCGACCAGGCCGCCGATCTCGTCGCGCACGGGGCGCCACTGGATCTCGCGACCGAGGTCTTCGGGCTGCTGCATCTGTTCCCGCTGCTCGACGTGATCGATATCGCGGATATCACCGACCGTTCCGGTACCGAGGTCGGTGCGCTCTACTACGCGCTGAACGAGCATCTGAAGATCGACTGGCTGCTCGAGGCGGTCAGTCATCTGGAACGCGGCGACCGGTGGCACGCACTGGCCCGCCTCGCGCTGCGTGACGATATGTACAGCTCACTGCGCTCGCTGACGCTGGACGTGCTGTCCGGCGGCGACCCCGAGGAGAGCGCCGACGAGAAGATTGCATACTGGGAGTCCAAGAATCAGTCCCGGCTCGGCCGTGCACGCGCGGCGCTGGCGGAACTGTTCGAGTCCGGAACCCACGACCTCGCCACGCTGTCGGTCGCGGCGCGGCAGGTGCGCAGCATGGTGAGTGGGGTGGGCGCCCACTCGGAGGTACCACGGTGACGAACGCTGCCCCACGCAACGGAACGAGTCCCGATGTGGAGGTGCCCGCCGCGGTCTCGCCGCGTCGGTTCCATACCGCTGTGCACGTGCGGTGGTCGGATATGGATGTCTTCCAGCACGTCAACCACGCTCGGATGGTGACGCTGCTGGAGGAGGCACGGATTCCCTGGCTGTTCGAGGACGACCGGCCGACCGTGGCATTGCGCAACGGTTGTGTGCTCGCGGATCTGCATGTGAAGTATCGGGGTCAGCTGCGGCACGAGGACACACCGCTCGATATCGCCATGTGGATCGAGCAGTTGCGGGCAGTCGACTTCACCGTCGCCTACGAGGTGCGG
>JABFXT010000354.1 GCA_013361595.1 Nocardia sp.
CACCACCGCGCTCGCCCTGGGCACCGCGGCGACGTCGGTCACCCTGGCCGCGCTGCTCCCCGCGGACGGCGGCCTGCAGGCCGTGCACGCTATGGACCCGCCGCGACGAACCGCGCTGACCCCGGCCTTGGCCGAAGCATTTCAGCACACCTTTCTGATCGCCCCGGTCATGATCGCGCTCGCTTTGATCCCGGCTCTGCTGCTGCCCCGCCGGCGCACAATCGGCCGGTGATCACCGGGCAGCCGACCGCGGCACCGCCCGGCGGTTCTCCCCGCGGGGTCCCGATCGTGACCGATCGAAGACCTGCGGGGCTTCCGGCCGCGTTCGATCGTCGATTGGATAACGGCAGGTCCCGGCTTCGGCGGCGGGAGTATTCTGAGGCGGCCGTATCAGCGTCCCGCGCTCCGACAACCACCAGGTGGAACCGCCGGCGACACCGGAAGCCGGCTACCACCTCACCGAAGACCTGGCCGACCACGCGATCTCGTTCATCGCGGGTGCGAAACAGGTCGCGCCGGACAAACCGTTCTTCCTGAATTTCTGTCCCGGTGCGACGCACGCCCCGGATCATGTGCCGAAGGAGTGGGATCCGGCTCAGGCCGATCCGCGGTCCGATTCGTCCAGCTTCTCCAGGATCCGGTCGGCAATCGATGCCAGCGCGTCGACCTGATCTTCGGTGAGCGCGTCGAATACCTGTTCACGCACGGTTTCGACATGCCGGGGTGCCGCCTGCTCGATAGCGTCGCGGCCCTGCTCGGTGAGCACGATGAACGCCCCGCGGGCATCGTCGGGGCAGTCCTCGCGCAGCACCAGCCCGCGGCGCTGCATTCGTCCGAGATGGTGGGACAGCCGGCTCTTCTCCCATTGCAGCGCCTGCCCCAGCTCGCCCACCCGCATGCGCGGCTCGGACTGATCGGTGAGCTGGACCAGCACGTCGAAATCGGACAGCGAGAGCCCGGAGTCGTGCTGCAGTTGCCGGTGCAGGTGGGCGACCAGCTGGGTGTGCATTCGCAGATATCCCCGCCAAGCGTGTCGCTCCCGCTCGTCGAGCCATCGCGTCTCGGTCATAACACCAGGCTAGCGCATTAGTTGACATATCACCAACATGAGCGCATCATCTAGGTGACACATCAACTACCGACTTCGGAGGCACGGGATGACGAACGTGAAAGAACTGAGCGGGACCTACGTACTCGACCCGGCGCACACCCGCGTGGGTTTCGTCACCAGGCACGCGATGGTGACCAAGGTGCGCGGGGCGTTCAACGACTTCACCGGTAGCGCCCGCTTCGACGCCGAGAACCCCGCCAACTCCTCCGGCGAGGTGACAATCCAGGCGGGCAGTATCGACACCCGCAACGCCGATCGCGACAAGCATCTGCGCAGCCTCGACTTCCTCGGGCTCGACGAACACCCCGAGATCACCTTCCGCTCGACCGCGATCACCCCGACCGGCCCGGACACCTTCGATGTCACCGGTGACCTCACCATCAAGGGCATCACCCGGTCGGTCACGGTCCCGTTCACCTTCGAGGGCCAGGCCGACGACCCGTTCGGTAACACCCGGGTCGGCTTCGAGGGTTCGGCCACCATCAACCGTAAGGATTTCGGGATCACCTGGAATGCCGCGCTGGAAACGGGCGGCGTGCTGGTCGCCGACAAGGTGGTGCTGGAATTCGAGGTGTCGGCCATCAAACAGGACGCCGCCGGCTGATCGACCGCGAACGAGTGTCCGTGCGTCGCCGCGCCGGGGCGGTCGGTCGCCCCGGCGCGAGCCGCGTCAGCTGATTCCGGCGTGGTGCGCACGACTCCGCCCGGCCGACGGTTAGCCTCGGTCGTGCCCGAATCAGCCCGCTCGCACCGCCGCCGGAAGTCATCGGGAAACAACGGATGACAGGTGGCGAAACGCGGCGATGGTGTTTCGCCGACCAGTTGGGCCCACATTTCCTCGACAGCGCCGACCAGCCGGTTCTGCTCATCGAATCCCGTGCTGTCTTCGGGCGCCGCCGTTTCCACCGCCGCAAGGCACATCTGGTGCTGTCGGCATTACGCCACCGTGCCGCCGAACTCGGCGAGCAGGCGCTCTTTCTCCGGGCCCATACCTACCGCGAAGCTCTCGACCAGGTGCGCGACCCACTCACCGTATGCCAACCCACATCATGGGCAGCCGACCGATTCGTTCGGACACAGCCGGACGTCGAGGTCCTGCCCGCCCGTGGTTTCGCCACCGACCGGACCACCTTCGAAGACTGGGCGCGCCCACGATCGGGTTTGCTGCTGGAGGATTTCTACCGCGACGCGCGGCGGCGGTTCGAACTGCTGATGGACGGCGCGCAACCCGCCGGTTCGCGCTGGAACCTCGACACCGACAACCGCGAACCGCCGCCGAAGTCCACCCGGCTCGGCGTCCCCCAGCCGTGGTGGCCGGCCGAAGACGAAATCGACGAACAGGTGCGCGCGGACCTGGACCGCTGGGAACGCGACGGCACCGTCTCGTTCGTCGGGAACGACGGCCCGCGCGAGTTCGCGGTCACGCGCGCCGAGGCACTGACGGCGCTGCGGCATTTCCTGCACGACCGGCTCCCGCATTTCGGTCCGTACGAGGACGCCATGCTGGCCGGCGACCCGTGGATGGCACACAGCCTGCTCTCGGCGCCGATGAACCTGGGGCTGCTCGATCCGTTGGAGT
>JABFXT010000424.1 GCA_013361595.1 Nocardia sp.
AGATACGGGCGCTCAGGAACGACTGCACATCATCGACATTGAAGACGTAGTTCGGAGTGTGCGCGTTCGTGTACGGATCCATACCGCGCTGACCGAAACCGGTACCGGTCCGGTTGAACGAACGCAGTACGTGGAACAGACCCAGGAACACCGGCACCTGGGCCAGGATCGGCAGACAGCCCATGAGGGGGTTGAAGCCGTGGTCCTTCTGCAGTTTCTGCATTTCGGTCGCCATCTTCTGGCGATCGTTCTTGTACTTCTTCTGCAGCTCTTTGATCTGTGGCTGCAGTTCCTGCATCTGCTTGGTGGTACGCACCTGTCTCACGAACGGCTTGTACAGCACCAATCGCAGCGTGAAGACGAGGAACACCACGGACAGTGCCCAGGAAAGGCCGTTGTCCGCCCCGAAGGCGAAGCCGAAGACCCGGTGCCAGAACCAGAGGATTCCGGACACCGGATAGTAGATGATATCGAGCACGGCTCTATGCACTCCCGTCGGTAGTGTCACCGATCACCGCATGCGGTGATCCCTTACAAGATTCGGTCCGCGGATCGTCGTGGCTGACGCTGCGCCGCCGCTCCGGCACGGGATCCCATCCACCAGGGTGCCAGGGGGCGCATTTGGCCAGTCGCACGGCCGTCAATCCGAGGCCGATCACCAGCCCACGGGTACGTAGTGCGGTCACCGCGTATTCGCTACAGGTCGGCGTGAACCGGCACACCGGCATGCGGGTAGGAGAGACATAGGTCCGATACAGCTCGATCAGAAAGATCAGAACGTTCGCGGGCCACCGACGGACGGTCGCTACGTACCCGCTCCGGGAGCTCATCGCGAAATACCCCGGCCGGGCAATGTCACGGCCGATAGGGCTCCGAGCTTGCGTAACCCGCTCACCAGCTGACGGCGCAACTCGCCACTGTCGGCGGTGGCGGCGCCGGGAAGCGCGCGGATCACGATATCCACCTCGGCGGGGATGTCGGGGGTCAATTCTGCACAGATATGACGCAGGCGGCGGGCCACGCGGTGTCGGACCACCGCATTTCCCACCGCCTTGCTGACGATCAATCCGAAACGTGGGCCGCCGAAACGAACCGGCGCGTCACGCACGATCGGCTCCGCCTGGCCGACCAGAACGTGGACGACCAGATCCCCTTTTCCCGCGCGCCGACCGCGTCGTACCGTTCGAGAGAAATCGGCACGATCGTGCAGCCGGTGCGGCTCAGGTAGCACCCGGACGTCCGGGGCTCGTCGAAGCCGCCACTGCGGTACAGCTACCGGCGGCGAGGGTCGGGGGGTTCGGCGGACCCGGCATCGGACACCGAATTCGACGGGAAATCAGGCGGTGAGGGTGCCGCGGCCCTTACGGCGGCGCGCGGAGACGATGGCGCGGCCCGCACGGGTCCGCATCCGGAGACGGAAACCGTGGACCCGCGCCCGACGACGGTTGTTCGGCTGGAACGTCCGCTTGCCCTTGGCCACGGTGAACACTCCTCGAATTGGTGGGTGCCCTTCGGCACCCGAAGCTTTTTCGGTGATTCTGGCGATGTCTGCCCGGCGCCGCGGTCCTGGCGAACGGTCAGCACAGAACGGTCACCACGCCGGGGGGTGACTGTACGAGGGTACTTACCCAGTTATACCGGGTCAAACTCGCCCCCGTCGTGGTGTTCCGCGCGAGGTTCGGGCAACCCGACACCCGCGCCGCGGTGGCGATGATCACCGTGCGATCGTGGTTGTGACACAGGGGCGCAGGTCGGGCATCGTAGGCCGACCCGCGTGCAGCGCGGGACCGCAGCGGTGGTCCGCCGAGATTGTCCCCATCTGTGGATAATTGTGTGGAAATACCCTGTGAATGGCATATTCGTAGGGCCGAAGGTGCCACGCCGCAGCCGGGATATCGGGGATTCCGGGCAGCGTCCCCGGGGCCGTAACCACGGGATACGGCTGATCGGTGGAGCGGACGTATGCGGTGTCACTGGGACGAACCAGTACAGTGGACGCACCGCGAGCCCCGGACGTCTGCGCCGAGCAACCGACTCCCGGGGAGGACACTGGATGGACGACGAGCAGAACGTACTGGCCACCGTGTGGCCGGAGGTGGTCGCGGAATTGACCACCGGTTCGCCCGACGGTGCCATCGGCGCGGTGACCCGAGCTCAGCAGGCCTGGCTCAAACTCGTCAAACCGTTGATGGTCGTGCAGGGCTTCGCGCTGCTCTCGGTCCCGTCCTCCCTTGCTCAGGAAGCCATCGAACGCGACCTCCGCGAGCCCATTCTCCGATCGCTCGGTCGTCGTCTCGGGCCGCAGGTGGAGGGTCTCGGGGTCCGGATCGCCGCACCACTGCCGGCCGGTGCCGACAACGGGCCGGCCAGGCACGCTCGAATGACCAGCAGGCCGGAACCGATCGCGCCGCGGCCCGAACATTTCGGCACTCCGCGATCCGGTCCGGCGCCCGTCGCCTACCCGGCGGCCGGCACGGGCGGGGGTACATGGCCGGTCGAGAGCGGACGCGACTCCGGCGACGGTGAGTTCGCCGCCCGCGGTTACGACGCCGACCCCGGATTCCCGCGCACTCCGGGAACTCCCGGTGAGTCGCGTTTCCCGCGGCGAGGTTTTTCACACGAGGCCGAGCTGCCCCTCACCGGTGAGCTACCGCTCAATCCGACTCTCTCGCGTGGTGCCGATCCGGTCGCGGGCGAACCGGTACGCCGGCCGAACCTGCCCGAGTTGCCGCACGGTGGGGATTTTCCGGCCGAACCCGTGCTGCCCCGGGACACCGCGGAGCCGGTGCGCGAGCCCTACGCGGCTCCGCGGTCCTACCCACGCGAGTACGCGCCGGCCACGGACTACTCCAGGGACAACGGCTACGAACGGGACCGGCAGTATCCGCCCGCGGAGTACCGCGACAGCTACGGAAGCGCGCGCGGCGATATCGCCGACCCGGCGCCCGTCGGACATGAACGAGGTGCGGTGCCGCCGCCCCGGGACAGCGCACCCGAACGCGAGCCGGTGCTACCGCCACGGCGGGCCGGCCGGCCCGCCCAGGAAACACTGTTCGCGCCCGATATAGCCGCGGGCGATATCGCGGCCCGGGACGGGCTCCGCGATACCGATCGCGACAGTCTGCGCGAGAGCGTCCGTGACCCGGGGGTCGACCCGGAGCCCGATGGACACCTCGAGGACGAGACGGTGGTGAACGTCCGGGATTCCTGGCCCACCTTCTTCGCGAAATCGTCGGACGCGGGCGATACGGCGAAACCGGCGGCGAGCCTGAACGCCAAGTACACCTTCGAAACCTTCGTCATCGGCGCGTCCAACCGGTTCGCGCACGCTGCGGCGGTCGCCATCGCCGAGGCTCCGGCCCGGGCGTACAACCCGCTGTTCGTATGGGGTGCTTCGGGGCTGGGCAAGACTCACCTGTTGCATGCCGCCGGTCACTATGCCCAGCGGCTCTTCCCCGGGATGCGGGTCAAGTACGTCTCCACCGAGGAATTCACCAACGACTTCATCAACAGCCTGCGGGACGACCGCAAGGTCGCGTTCAAACGCCGCTACCGCGAAACCGATATTCTGCTGGTCGACGATATCCAGTTCATCGAGGGCAAAGAAGGTATCCAGGAAGAGTTCTTCCACACCTTCAACACCCTGCACAATGCGAACAAGCAGATCGTGGTGTCCTCGGATCGTCCACCCAAACAGCTGGCCACGCTGGAGGAACGGCTGCGCACTCGGTTCGAGTGGGGGCTGATCACCGATGTGCAGCCGCCCGAGCTGGAGACGCGGATCGCCATTCTGCGCAAGAAGGCCCGCATGGATCGCCTCGACGTACCGCACGATGTGCTGGAGCTGATCGCCAGCCGGGTGGAACGTAATATCCGCGAACTCGAGGGCGCGTTGATCCGCGTCACCGCTTTCGCGTCGTTGAACGGGCAACCGCTCGACCAGTCCGTGGCCGAAGTGGTGCTACGCGATCTCATGCCCGAATCGCAGGATGTGGAGATCACCGCGTCCACGATCATGGGTGTCACCGCGGAGTACTTCAACACCTCGATGGACGAGCTCACCGGCCCGGGTAAGGCCCGGCCGCTCGCCCAGGCCAGGCAGATCGCCATGTATCTGTGCCGGGAGCTCACCGATCTGTCCCTGCCCAAGATCGGCCAGGCGTTCGGACGCGACCATACGACGGTCATGTACGCGGAGAAGAAGGTCCGCAAGGAAATGTCGGAGCGGCGCCGCGTGTACGACCAGGTCCAGGAACTCACCGCCCGGATCAAACAGCGCTCCCGGTGATATCCCGCGGATCGGTCCGGGCGTTCACGATATCCGGGATCAGCGTTCTGGACAGGTAGGTGACCGTGTCGTTCACCGAGCTGCCGGCGACCGCGGCCTGGGCACACCGAGACGCGCGGACGGGCTTCGAGGTCGTGTATCCGCGGCGCGACGGTGTCGGCCATCGAATGATCGGTTGCACCACGGCGGTCGAGGACGACCGAACGTGGTTCGTGGAGTACGACATCACGATCGACTCCCGCTGGGTTACCCGGTCCGCCCTCGTGACGGGCCGGTCGGTGGCGGGACGGCGATCTGTTCTGCTGGAGACGGACGGCGCCGGACACTGGCTCGTCGACGGGGCGGCCGCGGCACATCTGGACGGCTGCCTCGATGTCGACCTGGAATCGTCCGCCCTGACCAACACCCTGCCCGTACACCGCCTCGCGCTACCGGTGGGCGCCCGGGCCGACGCACCGGCAGCCTATGTCCTTGCCAGCGATCTGACTGTCGAGCGACTGGAACAGCGATATCAGCGCATCGACGACAGGGCCACGGATGACTGCGCACACTCGTACTACGACTATGTCGCGCCCGCATTCGATTTCGCCTGCCGGTTGGTCTACGACGAATCGGGCCTTGTCCTCCATTACCCCGGAATAGCCACCCGCGTCGCCTGAGTGTGCCCGGTCGCTCAGCACTGCCGGGTGGCCCACTGCCCGCACACGAGGCGGAGTCGGCGGCCGACGGACGCGACGAATCGCGCACCGCCGGGTCCAGGCCGTATCGGTTGGTACAGGGCGGTATCGGGCCTCGAGAGCGACCGGGAAGCGGCGCGAACGGCGACCTGACACCCCCGCAACTCCGGACCGCCGGCGCCGCGGCTGCCTCACCGAACCCAGCGAGTTCGGTGAGGCGCGACCGGACGTGAGGGCGAATCGGTCGAGGTCCCGGCCGGCAAGCCGCAAAGTTCTTCCAGCGCAATCCTGTTCGCCGAGGCCGTCGAACCGCGTCGTTTCCGGTATCGGACCGGGATCTCGACGGCCTCGGCGTGTCGGAACCATCCACAGGTGTGTCGCTAACAGGCTGTGGATGCTCTGAACAGGCACTTTCCGGTATCCACAGCTGTGGATTCCCCAGGTTGTCCACCGGTGCATCCACAGAGTTGGAGGCCAGTTGGGGGCAACTTGTCCACAGGCTGGTTATCCACAGTTTCCACAGGCAGATTCGTCCACAGCTACTGAACAGCGATGTTCCGGTCAGAAGGGTGGGGACAACCTGTGGATTCCTCGAGGATTCCTCGAGGAATCCACAGGTTGTCCACGGATCCATGCACAGTGTGCACAACAGCCCAAAATCTGGGGACCAAGTTGGGGACCAGCTGTGGACGCAGTGTGGACAACGAAAACTGTCCACAGCCACCGAGAATTCATCCTCGAGTTATCCTCGAGCCATCCACAACCGGACACGCCGTGTGAGCTGGAAGAACAGCGGAAACCCACAGTTTCCACAGGGCCTATTACTACTCCTGTTCTTCATCTAGATAATTTCTCTTCAAAACAGGCTGTGTGGACAAGTCTCGAGCGGTCCGCACGACCGCACGAACTCGCAAAGACACCGGGACAGCGAGAGAGTCGCTTCCTCCGGGATCGACGCCGGGTCCGCGAACCGGTCGCAGTGCGGATACAGATCGCCTCCCCGGATCGCTGCGGACCCGTCCCGGTACCTCGTGCTCGAACCTCCGGATCAAGGGGGCACCGGCATCCACATCCGGCACGGGTGATCTGTGGATGAAGGCCACGGGTCGACGAATTCGCGGGTCCGCCTTTCGTGTGCAGGCGGAAGCAACGCGCGGCCGGTGGGAGTCGACGGTTCACGAGTACGAACGGGGAGGGCGGTGGACCCGCAGGGACGGGTGTGCGCAGTTGTGCACAGCACCCGGCGGGAAGACTGTGGACAGCGTCACGGGTAGCGGAGTCCGCCGTTCATCCACAGTTGTGTACAGCCGATCGGTGCAGGTCGAGCCCACGCGCACAGATACCGCTGCCCGGCCTGGCCCGCACCGCACCGGAGGACGTATCCTCCAGTCGGAGGGGCAGCCGACCCGGTCGCTCGAAACGGGGTACGGTCTGATGTCGGCCGCTCGTGCCAGACTCCTCGTGCGGTCGGTCCGGATCCCGGCCACCGCATCGACCACCGCGCCGGTGGCCGAGTCTGCACAGCGGGATACACGGGGGCACTACAGCCGTCGATCCACACTGAATGGGAGAGGACACCTCGGGCGATGGACCTTGCAGGCATGAAGTTTCGGGTCGCGCGTGAGGATTTCGCGGAGTCGGTCGCCTGGGTGGCGCGCAGTCTGCCGTCCCGCCCGCCGGTCCCGGTGCTCGGTGGAGTCCTGCTGGTCGCGGACGAGGACGGGCTGACCGTCTCCGGGTTCGATTACGAGGTCTCCGCGCAGATGCGGGTCGCCGCGGAGGTCGCCGGCCCCGGCCGTGTCCTGGTCTCCGGCAAACTGCTGGCCGATATCACCAAGGCGCTGTCCAACAAACCGGTGGATGTCTCGGTGGACGGGAGCCGGGTACTGATCCAGTGCGGTAGCGCGAAGTTCTCCCTGCCGACCATGCCGGTGGAGGACTATCCCCAATTGCCCGAGGTCCCGCAGTCGAGCGGGGAACTGGCGGTCGAGGTGTTCGGCGAAGCGGTCGGCCAGGTGGCCGTCGCGGCGGGACGCGATGACACGCTGCCCATGCTGACCGGTATCCGGGTCGAGATCGAGGGACCGCAGGTCGTTCTCGCGGCCACCGACCGGTTCCGCCTCGCGGTGCGGCATATCCAATGGCAGCCCGCGCGCACCGATATCGAGACCGCGGTGCTGATCCCCGCGCGCACCCTGTCCGAGGCCGCCAAGACACTGGGCGCGTCCGATCGGCCGGTCCAGCTGTCGCTGGGTTCGGGTGCGGGCGCCGACGGGCTGCTCGGGATCGTCAACGGCGGCCGACGGACCACTACGCGACTGCTCGACGCCGAATTCCCGAAGTTCCGCCAGTTGCTGCCCAAGGAGCACACCTCGATCGCCACGCTGGAGGTCGCCTCGCTCACCGAGGCGATCAAGCGTGTGGCGCTGGTGGCCGAGCGTGGTGCGCAGGTGCGGCTGGAATTCTCCGCGGAAGGGCTGCTGTTGTCGGCGGGTGGCGACGACGCCGGCCGTGCCGAGGAATGGCTCACCGCCGATTTCCGGGGCGAACCACTGACCATCGCCTTCAATCCGGGCTATCTCATCGATGGGCTGTCGGCGCTGCGCTCGGAGCGGGTGACCTTCGGGTTCACCACCCCGAGCCGCCCCGCCGTGCTGCTGCCCGCCCGGGAGGAGGAGCCGGAGCCGCTCGATTCCGGGGCCTACCCGGCACTGGAGAGCGATTACATCTACCTGTTGATGCCGGTCCGGCTTCCGGGCTGAGCGGGCGTGGGTTCGGTAGCGACGAACCGGCGCGCGTCCGCCGGGTATCGCGAGGGTCCCGGTACTGTGCGAGCGACCGTCGGTAGCGATACCTCCGCAAACCGCTGCCTCGACCTGCATCGTCCGCAGTTATCCACAGCTGTGGATAACTGGGCTGTTGTTCTCCGGATGGTGTGAACAGGTGCATATCCGTGCTCTGACCTTGCGTGATTTCCGTTCCTGGGAGCACGCTGAGATCGAGTTATCCACAGGCCCTACGGTTTTCCTGGGGGCCAACGGGAACGGCAAGACCAATCTGCTCGAAGCCCTGGGCTACCTGTCCACACTCGGGTCGCATCGGGTTTCCACCGATGCTCCACTCATCCGGTCCGGCGCCGAACGTGCCCGGGTCGGCGCGAATGTGGTGCATCTGGGCCGGGAACTCCGTATCGACGTGGAGATCAACCGCGGTGTCGCCAACCGGGCACAGATCAACAGGTCGCCCGTACGCCGCCCGCGTGAGATTCTCGGGATCCTGCACACCGCGTTGTTCGCGCCCGAGGATCTGGCGCTGGTGCGGGGTGATCCGGGGGAGCGGCGTCGTTTCCTGGACGAACTGTGCACCGCGCGCCGGCCCGGCCTCGCCGGTGTTCGCGCCGATTACGACCGGGTGCTGCGGCAGCGTTCGGCCCTGTTGAAGACCGCGGGCCGGTCGTCGCGGGCCGATCTCGGCACGCTGGACGTCTGGGACGGGCACCTGGCCGGCCACGCCTCGGTGCTCCTCGCCGAACGCCTGCGCCTGGTCCACGAACTGCACCCGCATCTGGCCGGGGCGTACGCGGCGCTCGCGCCCGAATCCCGGCCGGCCGCCATCGGCTACCGCAGCGGCGCCCTACCCGCCGAACTGCTCGACCCCGGCCGGGTGCCGGAGCCCGGGGACCCGGCGCTGCTCGAGGAGATCCTGCTGCGGGAGCTCGCGGCGGCGCGGCCCAGGGAACTGGAACGCGGTATCTGCCTGGTCGGACCACATCGAGACGAGCTGGAGCTGATGCTCGGCGAAACCCCGGCCAAGGGGTTCGCCAGTCATGGGGAATCCTGGTCGTTCGCGCTGGCGCTGCGGCTGGCGGCCTTCGAACTGCTCCGCGCCGACGGGACCGAGCCGGTCCTACTGCTCGACGATGTCTTCGCCGAACTCGACCGGCGCCGCCGCACCGCGCTGGCCGCGGTGGCGGCGACCGCCGAGCAGGTGCTGATCACCGCCGCGGTGCCCGAGGACGTACCCGCCGAACTGATCGGTGACACGCTGCGGGTGACCACATCCGGCGATCCGGAGCGTCGGATTTCCGGTTTCACCTCGGAACACCCGGCCGCCGGAGGCGATCCGCCGCGGGCGGTCGCGGGTGATTCGCCGGATTGACGGACACGCCCCGGCGCCACCTTGCATGCGGGCCGGAGCGTTCGTAGAGTGAGCCGATACACCGGGCCGTTATCCCCCGTACGGTCTCGAAATCCAGTTATCCACAGCCTGTGGATAACTTGTTCGGCCAGGTCGTCGCCCTACACCTCGGGTAGCGTCCGGGTCCA
>JABFXT010000768.1 GCA_013361595.1 Nocardia sp.
TCCTCCTGGGTGTGGGTTGTTCGCTGTTACCTCGGCGCCGCCACGCGGTCTTCGACATCGCTCGACCGTGATACACATCACTCGTCAGCGGTGTCGGGATCTGTCGGGCGGCTCCGAGGTAGCAGCGACAACCCGTTACCGAGGAAGGGAAACCCGATGTCCTTCTCAGCCACTGGCCCGGCCGCCCCCGCCGCTGCCCTTCGGAGCCGGGCATCCGATGGCTTGTTGCTTGCGGGTGCTGCCGCCGGCCCACTGTTCTTCGTCTCGGCGATCACCCAGATGTGCACCCGCGATGGTTTCGACATCACCCGGCATCCGATCAGTCAGCTCGCGACCGGCGATCTCGGCTGGATCCAGATCCTCACCTTCATCACCGCGGGGCTGGGCGCGCTGGCACTGGCCACCGGTATCGGCCGTACCCTCACCGAAGGAACCGGGCGGCGGGCATTACCGATTCTGGTGGGAATCTTCGGAATCGGTCTGGTCGCGGCGGGCGTGTTCACCATGGACCCGGAGAACGGTTTCCCGGCCGGCACCCCCGACGAACCGGTCGCACAGATGTCCTGGCACAGCATCGCGCATTCGGCTGCGGCCGCGGTGGCTTTCACCGCCCTCGCGGTCGCGGCGCTGGTGCTGAGTGTGCGGTGCGCGCGCCGGCGGCGGGTACTGCCCGCCGTGGCGAGCGCCGTGGCCGGACTGGTCCTGCTGGTGCCGATGTCCCCGGAGTACATGAGCATCCAGATCGCGATCAACGGCGCGGTCGCCTTCGCCTGGACCACTGCGGTGGCGCTGTATCGGCGGCACCACGCCGCCTGAGCGAAGCACCCCCGCACACCGGATATCGTGACGACAAGCCCACCACATCGGAGGATCCCGTGAAATACCTGCTTCTCGGTTACACCCCGGCCACCGCGTGGGACGCAGCGACCGCCGATACCCCCTCGGAAGAAGCACTGGCCGCGTTCGCCACCTACCAGCAGTTGGAAAAGGAACTGATCGCCTCCGGTGAACTGGTCGGCACCGAGGGGCTGGGTCACCCGGCCGTCAGCACCACCGTCCGCAAGACCGCCGACGGCGTGGTCGCCACCGACGGGCCGTTCGCCGAATTGAAAGAGGTCCTGGCCAGCTTCGCGGTGATCGACGTCGCCGGGCACGACCGGGCCGTGCAGATCACTGCCCGCATCGTCGAAGCGCTCGGCGAACCGATCGAGATCCGCCCGATCATGGGCGAGGACTTCACCGCGTGACCCGCGAGATCGAGGACCTGCTGCGCGCCGAGGCGCCGCAGGTCCTCGGTGCGCTGGTCCGCCGTTTCGGTCGCTTCGACACCGCCGAAGACGCCGTGCAGGAAGCGTTGCTGGCCGCCGCGGGCACCTGGACGGCCGAGGGCCTCCCGGACAACCCGCGCAGCTGGCTCATCCGCGTCGCCTACCGGCGAATGGTCGACCTGCTCCGTTCCGATCAGGCCCGCCGACGCCGTGAACTGGAAACCGGTACCGCCGAACTGGCCATGAGCGAACCCGCACGGGCCGCGCAGCCCGGCCGAACCGACGACAGTCTCACCCTGCTCCTGTTGTGCTGTCACCCCGCGCTCGGCCACACCTCCCAGGTAGCGCTCACGCTGCGGGCAGTCGGTGGCCTGACCACCGCCGAGATCGCCCACGCCTACGGCACCGGCGAGGCCACCATGGGTACCCGGATCAGTCGCGCCAAACAGCGACTCGCCGCCGCCGGTGCCCGGTTCGCCCTCCCCACCGCGACAGCCGGATGACCGCTGTCCTGCGCGTGCTCTACCTCATCTTCAACGAGGGCTACACCGCCACCGCCGGAGCCGATCTCACTCGCGTCGACCTCACCGGCGAGGCCATCCGGCTGGCCAGAATGCTGCATGCCACCGCCCCCGACGACGCGGAGGCGACCGGCCTGCTCGCACTCATGCTGCTCACCGAATCCCGCCGCGCCGCACGCACCGACGCCGGCGAACTGATACCCCTGGACCAGCAGGACACCACTCGGTGGAATCGCGAAATGATCGATGAGGGAACCACACTCATCGACAGTGTCTG
Source organism: Nocardia sp. (assembly GCA_013361595.1). GTDB lineage: Bacteria > Actinomycetota > Actinomycetes > Mycobacteriales > Mycobacteriaceae > Nocardia. The sequence continues at coordinate 2,067 of JABFXT010000768.1, forward strand.
GAACCGCGGACCGGCCGGCACCTACCAGCTCCAAGCCGCGATCGCCGCAGTCCACGCCGCCGCCGAACCGGACCGTACCGACTGGTCCCAGATCGCCGTGCTCTACCTGTGGCTCGAACGCCTCACCCCCACACCACCCGTCCAACTCGCCCGCGTGGTCGCCGTCGCCCACGCGTACGGCCCCGCACGAGGCCTGGCTCTGCTCGACGACCTCAACCGCCACCACCATCTCGACCGCAACCCCCTCACCCGGCAACGCGAACATGCCGTCCGCGCCCACCTGCTGCAGCGAACCGGCGACAACAGCGCCGCCGCCGGGCTCTTCCGCCGCGCCGCCGGACTCACCGACAACCAGGTCGAACAGCGCTATCTTCGGCGCAAAGCCGACCGGCTGGACGATCTGCCGAACAGGTCGTCCCAGTTGTAGGTCCGATCTCCGACCACTACTGTCAGCTCACACCGCAGGGCCGGTGGACACCTTCGCGACGGGCCCTTCATCACAGGATGTGCTCCGCCACCGGGAACCGCTCGATATCAGCGGCCGGTCCGCCGCAACTCGACACCGGGGATGACCCGGTCGGTCTTGCGCTGGTACTCACCGACCTGGGGCTGCACGGCG